>JBQTIE010000073.1:0-16646 GCA_052389315.1 Acidobacteriota bacterium | reverse complement strand
CTGCTGGTCGCGCGCGGGACCGCACGCGTGCGCGAGGTGGCGGTGCGACGAGCGCTCGGGGCGACACCGAAGCAACTCCTGCGGCAGTTTCTCCTCGAGAGCCTGCTGCTGACGGCCCTGGCGGCCGTGTTGGGCGTTGGTCTGGCGGCACTGGCCGTGCAGGCGCTCATCGGTCTTGCGCCGGCCGATGTCCCCCGCCTCGGGCTCGTCTCGATCGATCTGCGGATCCTCGTCGTCACGATCGCGGTCTCCGCCGTTGTCGGTCTCGTGTTCGGCCTGATCCCAGCCCTGCAGGCCCGGCGCCTCGACGTGCAAGCCAAGCTGAACGAGGAGGGATCACGCGGCAGCTCCAGACCGAGTCGAACCCGGGTCCGCAGCGCGCTGGTCGTCGCGGAGCTTGCCCTGGCGGTGATGCTGCTGGCCGGCGCCGGCCTGCTGATCCGGAGCTTCTGGAACCTCCACTCGGTCGACGCGGGCTTTCGGGCCGGCGGCGTGTTGAAGGCCGAGTACAAGCTGCCCGCCACGCGCTATCCAGTGGACTTTCGCCAGTGGCCGAACTTCCGGGAACAGCACGCGTTCACCGAGGCCGTGCTCGCGAGCGCTGCGGTGCTCCCCGGCGTCTCGTCGGTGGCCATCGCTGGCAATCATCCGCTCGACCCGGGCTTCACGAATTCGTTCTTCGTGGTGGGCAGGCGCGACGAAGCGCGCTCGTGGCCGGAGATCTCGGTGCGCCGGACCACGCCCGGCTACTTCACCACGGTGGGGCTGGCGCTCGTGAGCGGTCGTCTGTTCTCCGAGTTCGACCAGACGACGGCTCTCAACGTGACGGTGATCAACCAGGCAGCGGCCGAACGATTCTTCGCCGGACGAGATCCGATAGGCGCGCAGATTCAGATGTTCGGCAGCCCGCGAGCCATCGTTGGCGTGGTGGCGAACGAAAAGTTCCAGGGCCTCGGCGAGGAGACGCCGCCTGCCATGTACATGCCGATCGCTCAGGCGCCGTCGGTCAACGGAGCGGGTGTGCTGCTCGTGCGGACCGACGGCGACCCGACCTCGCTCCTGGCCCCCGTCCGCGCCGCGATCCAGGAGCGGGATCCCGGGCTGGCGGTCTTTGGCCTCGAGCCGCTCGACACGACGGTCTCCCGATCCGTGGCCCGGCGGCGGTTCGCCATGCTGCTCCTGATGCTGTTCGCGGGGACGGCGTTGCTGCTCGGTGGTGTCGGGATCCACGGTGTGCTCAGCTGCGAGGTCGCCAGCCGCCGCCGCGAGCTTGGCATCCGCCTCGCGCTTGGCGCGCGACCGGCCGGCATCCTGCGGCTCGTGGTCGGCCAGGGCGTCATGCTGACCGCCGTCGGCCTCGTCCTCGGCGCCGCGGGCGCGCTCGCGCTGAGCCGCTTTCTGCGCACGCTGCTGTTCGGCGTGAGCCCCACTGATCCGGCGACGCTCGCGGCGGTCGCGGCCTTGATGTCCGCGGTGGCGCTGGTCGCCACGACGATCCCGGCCTGGCGAGCGGCGCGCACCGACCCCGCCGGGGCGCTTCGCGCCGAGTGAGCGCGAAGGCGCTTCAGGCGGCGCTCAGCGCGAGCCCAACTCGTAGTACGCCAGGACCCCGCCAGCCGCGGTGATGCTCGTCGCGAGCAGAAGGGCCACCGACGCGATCTGCTGAACCATCCGGCCCGTAGGTCGCTCAGACGAGGTGTGATGGACGAATCCGAACCACAGCAACAGCGGGACGAGCGTCAGCGTCAGGATTCGCGCCACGAGCATCGCCGCGTACGGCGGATCGACCGAAGACAGGGCCGATGTTTCCGCGGCGAGGTTGTCCATCCACGGACCGGCCAGCTTCAGCGCCGCCCACTGCGCCGCCTGCGCCATGTGCGCCAGGGCGGCGACAGCAAACCCGACCGGCAGCGAGAGCACCATCATGGCGCAAACGCCGCTCGTCGAGAGCGACGAGACATACACGCTGGCCGCGGTGAGCAGCAGCACCACCACCGCGAGATCGCCCGACAGACCGATGAAGCGCGGCCCGCCATCTGTGGTGAGTTGAATCAGGAGAACAGGCACGCCGACGCCGAACAGGAGCGCCAGAGCGAGCGTGACGCCGACCTTCACCAGCCACTGTTGCCACGCGGGAGTGGGCTGTAGCCGCTGCCAGTCGAGCGTACGGTGCTGCCGTTCCTCGGCGCTGGCGCGCGCGCCAATCGTGATCGCCAGGCCCATGCAGTACAGCAGCGTGACACCTGCCAGCGCCTCGCTCGACCACGCCGAGACGAAGCGCTGGGCCAGCAACAGGAGGGCCAGCACGGGAATGAGGCAACCAGCCGCGACGAACGCCAGCGAGTGCAGCTGAACTTCCTTGGCTGCCAGAGCCATCAGGGGGCCATGCGCCCGTGCCCCGTTGGCGCGCGTGAACCACCGCGGCAGATGAAGCGCCAGCGAACCGCCCTCCGTTGCCTCGAGCCTGGTGAATCGGCGCCAGACCACGACGCCGGCCAGCAGTGACAACACGATCATGCCGCGTGCCCATCGCCCGAAGACGGGGTCGTCCGGGGTATCGGCATCCATGCCCGGCCACCATGTGCCGAGCACGAACCCGACCAGCGGGCTGCGGCAGGTCATCGTCAGGAGGGGCGCCAGAAACAGGCCGCACAGGAGCGGGACCATCACGAGAATGACTCTCGACTCGGTGCTCAAGAGGGCGTCCACGGGCACCCTCCACGCCAGTGCCGCCAGGGTCAGCAGCATGACCGCCGAGACCCCCAGCTTGCGCAGATACAACCGCGGCCGGGCATCGGGCTGCGACAGCAGCATCGGCAGCGTGCCGCAGGTGTACTCGTGTCCGATCGACTGCGTCCCAATGGCGGCCGATCCGAGCAGATAGGCCAGCAGCCCCGCGGTCGTCGGCACGTGTTCCGGCCACAGCACCGCGGTGGCCAGCGCGGCCGAGCTTGCCGCCCAGATCGGCAGAAGGGCCCGAATCTCCTTCCACACGGCCGGCGACACCACACGCGCGGGCTTCATGCCGCCGCTTCCTCCGGCTGAAGCGTGGACACGAAGATCTCTTCGAGCGTCAGCGCTTCGACCGTGATCGCTTCCGGTGCGCGCGCCCGCAGCTTCTCCACCACCAGCGCCGAATCGCCGTTGACCATGAGCTCGACGTCGCGCCCGCGCCGGCGCAGAATGCGCGTGCCGGGCAGGTCGAGCGGGCCCGGGTCGGATGCGAAGCGCGCGTGGATCTTCCGGTGCCGCTCCCGCGCTGCATCGGCATCGAGCGTCAGCACGTTGCGGCCACGATCCATGATCGTGAACTCGTCGATCAGTCCCTCGAATTCCGAAATCAGATGCGTGGACACCAGCACCGTCCTGCGCCCCGGATCACCGTCCAGGTAGGCGCCAATCACCGTCTCGATGAACTCGCGGCGGACGATCGGGTCGAGCCCGGAGGTCGGTTCGTCGAGGACCAGCAGGTCGGGCTCCGGGCAGATGGCGCAGATGAGCGCCAGCTGCGTGCGCTGGCCCTTCGACAGGTGAGTTGTTCTCTGACGCGGGTCCAGGCGGAAGCGCGCGATGAGCGAGGCCTCGGCGGCGTGGTTCCAGCGTCGTCGAAACGACGCGAAGTAGCGCAGCGTGTCGTCCACGGTCATCCATGGGTAGAACGCCACGACGTCCGGGACGTAGGCGAGGCGCGACTTCACCGCCACATCGTCCCTGACCGGATCAAGGCCGAAGACCTTGGCCTCGCCGCTGGTCGGGCGTATCAGGTTCAAGAGGCACTTGATCGTCGTGGTCTTGCCTGCGCCATTGCGGCCGAAGAGACCGTAACAGCGCCCCGCGGCCACGCGCAGGGTCAGGCCGTCGACGGCGTCGGTCCGCCCGTAGCGACGAACCAGGCGGCGGATGTCGATTGCTGGTGTGTCGTGGGTCATGGTCATGCCGCGTGCGAGGCACGCGCTCGCTTCTGTTCGAAGGCGTCGAATCGTTCCTCGGCCAGGCGCAGGAACTCGCTGCGGTCGATCTGCACGTGATGCGCGTGCACCACGGCATCGTCGATGGATTCGGCCAGAAGCTTCCGCCGTACGTCTTTCCGGTACGGCGAGCTGTTCGCCCGGACGAAGCAGCCCTTCCCAACCATCGTCTCGATGACGCCCTGGCTTTCGAGCTCGGCGTAGGCCTTGGCCACGGTATTGCGGTTGACGCGCAGTTCCTCGGCCAGCGACCGGATGGCCGGCAGGGCCTCGCCGGCCCGGAGCGTCCCGGAGGCGACGGCGAGCCTGACCTGGTCCACCAGCTGGAGGTAGACGGCCTTGCCCGACTTGAAATTGAGCTGGAAGGTCATGCTGTGTGTCATAGGCCACTAGGACAGTTGCCTGGACTATCGGCTCGTGCCGCGCGGACTGTAGCCTTGAAGGCCGTTCGGGCAGCCATTCGCAGAATTTCGTGGTTCCGCAACCGGGGCCGTCGCCGGCTCCTGGGGTCTCTCGGGAGGCGTGCTCGGCTATTTTCGCGGTAGCATCCGCTCGACGTGCCGTCCCCAACGCTGACGCCAGGCTCGCGTTTCGGCCCGTATGAGATCCTCTCCCCCCTCGGCGCGGGGGGAATGGGCGCGGTCTACCGCGCGCGCGACACGAAGCTCCATCGCGACGTCGCGCTGAAGGTGCTCTTGCCCGAGGTGGCGAACGATCCCGATCGGCTCGCGCGCTTTCGGCGCGAAGCGCAGGTCCTCGCATCGATCAACCATCCGCACATCGGCGCGATCCATGGCCTCGAAGAGTCCGAGGGCACGATCGCGCTCGTCCTCGAGCTGGTGGACGGGCCCACCCTGGCGGAAAAGCTAGGTGCTCAGGTACCCGGGTCCTCGGGTGCGTCGGGTGCGGTGCGGTCCTCGGGTGCGTCGGGTGCGGTGCGGTCCTCAGGTGCGGTGCGGTCCCCGGGTGCGGCAGGGGCGGGTTCGGGGTACGGACTGCCCGTGGACGAGGCGCTGGCCATCGCGCGCCAGATTGCCGAGGCCCTCGAAGCGGCACACGAGCAGGGCATCATCCATCGCGATCTGAAGCCCGCGAACATCAAGGTCCGCGACGACGGCACCGTGAAAGTGCTGGACTTCGGTTTGGCGAAAGCGCTCGGTCAGGGATCGGAGATCAGAGATCAGGGATCGGTGCTGAATTCGCCGACCATCACCTCACCGGCCATGACCGCGGCCGGTCTGATCCTCGGCACGGCCGCCTACATGGCCCCGGAGCAGGCGCGCGGTCGTGCCGTCGATCGCCGCGCCGACATCTGTGCATTCGGCTGCGTCTTGTTCGAAATGCTCACGGGCCGCCGTGCGTTCCAGGGGGAGGACATCACCAACACCATCGTCGCGGTGATGAGCCGCGAGCCAGACTGGGCGGCGTTGCCGGGCACTGCGCCAGGTCGCGTGCGGATCCTTCTGCAGCGATGCCTCGAGAAGGATCCACGCAAGCGGCTGCCGCACATCGGCATCGTGGGGTTCGCGCTCGACTATCCAGCGGAGGACGTCACCGCGCCTACACCAACCCGATGGCGGAGGCAGCTGCCTGTCGCGTTCGCAGGTCTCATCGCCGCCGGCGCGCTCGGGTTGGTGGTTGGGACCTATCGAACGCCGCAGCCGGAATCGCCCGTGGTGAGAAGCCAGATCGCGGTCCCGGACACGAGCCGCTCGCGCATCGTCTTCGATGGGATCGCCGTGTCGCCAGATGGCCAGCGGGTTGCGATGGTCTATCCCGATGCGAGCGGGCGACCGATGCTCTGGATCCGCGCCCTGAACGGCCTCGACGCCCAACCGCTGGCTGGCACCGAAGGCGCGAGAGGCCCCTTCTGGTCGCCCGATGGGGGGGCGCTGGCCTTCGCCGCCGATTCGAAGTTGAAGCGCGTGGACGTCGCGCGCGGCGTCGTCACGACGCTGGCCGACGACGGCTCTGTGACAGGAGGCGATTGGCATCGAAACGGCGTGATCCTGTTCGCGTATCGCTCCGAGATTCATCGTATCCCGTCCGGTGGCGGCAAGCCTGTGCGGGTCCCGGGGACCACCCGCTACTATCCTTCGTTCCTGCCGGATGGGACGCACTACCTGCATATGCTCGGGCGCCACGTGTATCTCGGTTCGCTCGAGAGCGCGAATCATCCAGTCCTACTCGAGGATGCGGGCAACGCGAAATACGCAAACGGGCACATCTTCTTCGTGCGCGGGACGACGCTGTACGCGCAGCCGTTCGATCCCGAGCGGCTCGTGTTGACGGGCAGCCCGGTAATCGTCGCCGAACGGCTTCGCATCAACTTCAACACGTTCACCACGAATCTCGGCAGTCGCGAGGGGTTCAAAGACATTACCGACGGGTTCGAGTTCAGCTTCAACACGCGGCTTGCACGCGGCGCCTTCCTCCAAGGAGGCATCAACTTGAACCGCACGCTCACAGGCCGGTGTGACGTCATCGACAGCCCCGAGGTGCGCTTCTGTGAGACGCGCACTCCATTCCTGAAAGACCTCAAGCTTCAAGGCAACTACACGCTGCCGCTCGAGATCGAGATCGCCGGCACCTATGCCGGCACTGCGGGGCCCGAGATTCTGGCGGCCTGGTCGGTACCGAACGCGCTGATTGCAGAGGCGCTCGGGCGGACGCCGACGGCGGCGAGTAAGACCGTTGCGCTGATCGAGCCCGGCTCTCAGTACGAAGAGATGCGACATGTCTTCAACTTCCGGTTCGGGCGCGCTTTCCGAATCGATCGCGTCCGGCTGAAAGCGAACCTGGATCTCGACAACATCTTCAACAGCAGCGCGCTGACCTCCATCCGCACCCAGTTCGGCAACGAGTGGCTGCGGCCGGCGGGCATCCTGTCGGGACGTCAGTTCCGTCTCGGCGCACAAGTCGGCTTCTAATATCGAGTACGCGAACCCTCGCGCCGGAGGCAGAGATGCTGAGCAGAAAATGGGTCGTTCTCCTCATGATGACGATCGTGTTGCCGGGCCTGGCCTGCGGCCGCACCGCCGGCACGCTCGACGCGGCGCGCGACACGCTCGGTGCCGCCGACATGCGTTCGATCACCTACTCGGGATCGGGGCGGTGGTTTCAGTTCGGGCAGGCACCGAGTCCTACGCTGCCGTGGCCGCAGTTCGACGTGTCGAGCTACGCCGTGACGGTCGACTACGAGACGCCCGCCGCGCGCGTGCAGATGACGCGTAAGCAGACAATCGAGCCGGGTCGCGCGCGGCCTGCGCCGCTGGAACAGCGCATCGATCAGCACGTCAACGGCACGTCGGCGTGGAATGTCCCCGTTCCGCCACCCGGCGCGACCGCATCCGCGCCAACACCGACGCCTCAGCCAGCGGCGGTTGAAGAGCGGGTGATGGAGATCTGGGCAACGCCACACGGGTTTGTGCGGGCGGCGACGGCCAATCAGGCGACGTCGCAGCCGTCAGGCTCGGGAACTGAAGTGACGTTCGCGACTGGCAAGTATCGCTACATCGGCAACATCAACGCCGAGAGTCAGGTCGAGCGAGTCCGCACGTGGATTGACAACCCCGTGCTCGGCGACACGCTCGTCGAGTTCGAATACTCAGGGTATCGCGATTTCGGTGGCGTCAGTTTCCCGTCGCGCGTCGTTCGACGCCAGGGCGGTCATCAGGTCCTGGAACTTGACGTCGCCTCGGTGACGGCGAATCCCACCACGAGGATCGTTACGCCAGCCGAGGCCGCCACAGCGACGATCCCGTCTGTGACGGCCACCGCGGAACCACTGGCGCCAGGCGTGTTCTACATCAAGGGCGGCGGACATCACAGCGTTGCCATCGACCAGCTCGATCACATCGTGGTCGTGGAAGCGCCGCTCACCGAGGCGCGGTCGCTAGCCGTCATCACGAAAGTCAAAGAGACGATCCCGAACAAGCCGATTCGGTATCTCGTCAACACGCACCACCACTTCGACCACTCCGGTGGCCTCAGGACCTACGTCGACGAAGGGGCGACCATCGTCACGCACGCGGCGAACCAGCCTTACTACGAGCAGGCCTGGGCCGCCCCGCGAACGCTCAATCCGGATCGCCTGGCGCAGTCGAAGAAGACCGCCCGTTTCGATACCCTGACGGACAAGCGCGTGCTCACCGATGGCAAGCGCTCTATCGAAGTGCACCACCTGGCGGGGAACGGCCACAATGACGCGTTCGTGTTGGTCTATCTGCCCGCGGAAAAACTGCTCGTCGAGGTCGACGCCTGGGCACCGCTGGCTCCCAACCAGGCGCCGCCACCCACGCCGAGTCCTTTTGCCGTCAATCTTTACGAGACGATCCAGCGGCTAAAGCTCGACGTGCGTCAGATAGCCGCGCTACATGGCCCTACTGTCGCGACGCTCGCGGATTTGCAGGCAGCGATTGGGCAGGCGCCACCGGCGCGGACGGCTCCGAGATAGGGTCGACCGGAGGGACCTCCGGGATGGAGCGGCGCGCGAGTACGGAATGCGGGCGGCGGTCACGAGATTGACAACTGTCATCATCAAGTAAGGGGCATTCGGAATGAAAACGTCTGTCGCGATCGTCGCGCTCGTGCTTGGCGTCCTGGTGTCTTCGGGCGCTAACGGCCCATGGGCAGCGGCGAAGGTGATCCGTACCCGATACGCCGCCGGCCAGGGTAAGGACGACATCGCGAAGGTAGTGTTGGTCAACAAGCTCGCCTTTCCTTCCGGAGCGATGGGCGCCAGCGGCGATGTCGGGCAGCAGGTCGATCAAGTCGTCGAGCAGATACACAAGGAGCTGAGTGATGTCGGCCTCGGCATCGGCAACATGATCCAGCACACGATCTACATCAGGGACGGTGCGGTGCAGCCGATGCAGGTGCTCCCCCGTTTCCACGCCACGGCCCGAAAACTGGCGCCAAGCCTACTGGACAACGCGAGTGCCGGCACGATTCTGCGCCTTCCGTCGTTCCCCGATCCGAACACACTCGTCGCGCTCGACGTGATCGCCGCCACTCCCGGGGAAGGACAGCCCGACAAGTTCACGCGCCACAAGTTCACGGCCGGACCTCAGGAGATCGTCGAGACCATTACCATCGATAACATGGTCTACACCGCCGGGCTCGAAGCGATGGACTTCGTCAATCGCGTACCGCCCCCGAACGATCTCGATCGGCAAGTCGAGATCATCGTGAACAAGATCCAGTCCGCTCTTCAGCGGAATGGCTTGACGATCGGCAACATGATCTCGCACAACCTGTACGTGACGAAGGGCACGAGCCCGGACCGCGTCATCCAGAAATTTCATGAACTCGCCCGCACACTCGCGCCGGGACTTGCGAAGCAACCGAGCGTCGGCACGCTCGCCGTCGTCAACGGCATGGCGTCTCCGGCCTTCCTGATGGAGTTCGACGCCATTGCCGCGCATCCGAAGATGAAAGGTCAGCCGGATACCTATCGGCGGTTCCCGTTCGTGCCGCCGATGGACATCGTTGAAAGCGTCGAAGTAGACGATGTGCTCTTCCTCGTGGGCATGGAGGGGTTCGAGAGCGGCGGCAAGATTTCACCAGATGTTGCCAGGCAAGTCGAAGTTGTGGTGAAGAAGATCGACGACACGCTGAAGAAGTCCGGCCTCTCGATCGCCAATATGGTGAAGCACAAGCTGTACATCAAGAACGGCCAGGATGTCAGAGCTGTCACGGCCGCATTTCACAGGACAGCGCAGCGGTTGGCGCCAGCGCTCGCGAAGAGCCCGAGCGCGGAGACTGTGATTGTCGTCGAAGGTCTCGCCGGCGACGCGATGCTGTTCGAGGCGAGCGCCATCGCTGCCCGCTAGACCATGCACATTGCGTTGTTCGGGGCGGGCGGAAATATCGGCCAGCGGATCGCGAAGGAAGCGCTCGACCGCGGTCACCATGTGACGGCGGTCGTGCGTCAGGCTTCGAGCTTTACGCCAACCGATTCGCGTCTGAGGATTGTCGACGGAGACGCCACTGATGTGCGGAGCGTCGACTCCACCGTCCGCGGGGTCGACGCAGTGGTATCGGCGATTTCCTCGCGTCCCAGCCCGCGCGGTCTGCCGCCGTCGTCGTTGACGGCCGCGGCACGGGCGCTGATTGCGGGTTTGAAGGCTGCCGGAAAGAAGCGGCTGGTCGTCGTCGGTGGGGCCGGGAGTCTCGAGGTCGCGCCTGGCGTGTTGAACATGGATCAGCCAAGCTTCCCTGAGGCGTATAAACCGGAGGCCGCCGCGCAGCGTGACGCGCTCGCGGTCTACCGCGCGGAAGCCGGTGATCTTGATTGGACCTTCGTGAGTCCCGCAGCCGAAATCAGCCCCGGCCAGCGCACGGGACGCTATCGCACAGGCGGCGATCAGCTCCTGGTAGACGCGTCAGGCCACAGTCAGATCTCGCACGAGGATTACGCCGTCGCTCTGGTGGACGAATTGGAGAACGCCAGGCATCTGAAGAGGCGCATTACGTTCGCGTACTAGACCGGAGATCACGCTGAGCACCCACCGGCTTGTGAGGAGTTATGTCACAGAAAGCGATCGTCGTTACTCTGGCGCTGGCCGCAGCGCTCGTCTTGATGCGAACCATGCCCACGCTCGGGCAACGCAGCGCAGCGCCCGCCGTTCCTAACCTCGCCGGGAAGATCGTCACCGTCGCAGGACCCATCGATCCGTCGGCCGCCGGCGAGACGCTGATGCACGAGCACATCTTCATCGACTTCAAGGCCCCGCCGCCAATGGCGCCACCCCCCACCAGTATCAGCGTCCTTAAGCCCGCGCAGCCAGCGCCACCTGCGGACGTCGCTCCCGCACCCGGTGGCCGAGGGGGACGAGGTGGCGGAGGCCTCACAGACTACGACGAGTCGCTCGCAGAAATCATGGAGTTCAAGAAGATCGGCGGCGGCACTATCGTCGACGTGATGAACTTCGGTCTGACGCGCGATCCAGAGGCGCTCTTACGCGTCTCCAAAGCATCAGGTCTGCACGTGGTGATGGGCGCCGGGTGGTACCAAAAGAGTCTGCATCCGCCCGACATGTCCGAACGCACGGTTGAGGAGCTCACAGCTATCGTCGTCCGCGACGTGACTGTGGGCGCGCAGGGAACGAGCATCCGTTCCGGCATCATCGGCGAGGTCGGCATCAATGGAAACCCTCTCATCGAGAACGAGCTGAAGAGCATCCGCGCGAGCGCGCGCGCGGCGCGCCTCACTGGCGCACCAATGCTTCTTCACAGCTTCGCACCGCCAGCAGAGATGATGCAGGCGCTCGACATCATCGCCTCGGAGGGCGTGGATCTCACACGCGTGGTGATGGGCCACAGCGGGCGAGATATCTCGGTGACCAAGCAGTTCTTCGATCGGGGCGTCTACGTCGAGTGGGACTACATGGGACAGTCGGGTCAGATGACGCCTCAAAGAGCCGCGCAGATCGCGACGACCATCGCCTCGGCCGTCAACGCGGGCTTCGCGGACAAAGTGCTCGTCGCGCATGACGTTTGTACAAAGGCGCAGCTGAAGAAGAACGGCGGAGGCGGATACACCTACATCGCGACCATGATCGTGCCGGCGCTGAAAGCCAAAGGCGTCAGCGACGAGACTATCAAGAAAATCCTCGTCGACAATCCACGGCGTGCGCTGACGTTCGTGGCGCCGCAGCCAGCCGTGTCACAACCAACGGCAGCGCAGCAGTAGCACTGCAAGGATCTCGGAGCGCCACCTTGAGGTGATCTCAGAATAACTGTTAACAGACTTTCGAAACAGTTCGGACTTCTTCGCATGATGCCAAGACGCTCATCAGTTGCTATCCTCCTCGCGGTATTGTTTACGGTCGCCGCGCTTTACACGTCGGCGCAGGCGCCACCGGCTCGCGACGTGGCCCAAGAACCACAGCTCGGGGGTGGGAAGCCGATCTTCCCGTCCAATCAGGGCGGCCCCAACTTTCAACAGCATTGTGCGAGCTGTCACACCGCTGAGGGCATGAACATGGGAGGACGCGTCGTGCCCTCGGTCACAGCGCTCCGCACGCTCACCGCCGAGCAGGTGTACGCCGCGATAACCACTGGCTCGATGGTGCAGCAGGCATCGTCGCTCAGCGATCCACAGAAGCGCGAACTCGCAGGCTTCGTGAGTGGCAAGCGCTTCACGGACACCTCCAGCTATTCCGTAGAGAAGATGACGAATCGCTGCAGCACAAACCCGACACTTGGCGAGCTCGCGGCAGCGCCCGCGTGGAACGGCTGGAGCCCGACACCCAACAACACCCGCTTCCAGCCAGGGGCAACCGCGGGAATCACGGCCGCCGATGTACCGAAGCTGAAGTTGAAGTGGGCGTTCGGCCTTCCTGGCGGCGCGAGCGGCACTTCACAGCCGACCGTCGGGCTCGGCCGCGTCTTTGTCGGCAGCGACAACGGCTTCCTTTATTCGCTGGATGCCAAGTCAGGGTGCGGCTATTGGTCGTTCCGTCCGGAAGGCGCCGACGCCGCTGGTCCCTATGCGCCAATGGTGGGTCCGATCTCAGGATTCGAAGGAACAAAGTACGCAGTGTTCATCGTCGCGCGCGGGCCAACGGCTTTTGCAGTCGATGCTCAAAGCGGCAAGGAGCTCTGGAGAAGCAGAATTGCCGGCGGCGGCGGCATGCGCGGATCGCCGACGCTGGCCGGAGGTCGAATCTACGTTCCGATCACAGGATCGGAGACGATGGTGGGCGAAAAGGGGACCTGCTGCCGCACTCGGGGGGCGGTCGTGTCGATCGATGCCAACAACGGTCAGATCGTTTGGCGTGCCGACACCATTCAGGAGCCACTCACCCAGATCGGCGCGAAGAAGGACGGCACACCCGTAATGGGACCCTCGGGCGCGAGCGTATGGAACGCGCCGACCGTCGATCTGAAGCGGCGACGCGTCTACGTCGGCACCGGCAACAGCTTCGGCCCTGTCGCGGCCAGCACCAGCGACTCCATCATGGCGTTCAACATCGACGACGGGAAGATCGTCTGGCATCACCAGGAATTCAAGGACGATGCGTTCATGCTGAATTGCCCCGACAGAAACCCGGATGGCGGCAACTGCCCACCGGTCCTCGGTCCGGATTGGGACTTCGGCGGAGCGTCTGTGATCCTGCAGACGCTTTCGACCGGTCAAGACGTCTTGCTGGCTGCAGGCAAAGGCGGGATCGCAATAGCGCTGAATGCAAATGACGGCAAGGTTTTGTGGCGGACCAAGCTGTACGACGCTACGTCCCCAACCGCAGACGGTCTCGTGCTGTTTGGTGGAACGTCCGATGGCGCTCGCGTGTATTACCCACTGCAGCAGCCGAAGGGGGGGCTTGCCGCGGTCCAGATCGCCAACGGCAAACTGGATTGGAACGTGAAGCTTGATGGCGACGGTCGCGGGCAGTTCGGCCCCGCAAGTGGCATTCCAGGCGTTGTCTTCACCGGCGCGTGGGACGGCGTACTGAGGGCTATCGACGCAAGCGGCAAGACTGTCTGGCGCCATAACTCACGACAGCCGTACAAGACCGTCAACGGCGTCTTTGCCGACGGCGGCTCGTTCGGTTCAGCCGGTCCGACCATCGCCAATGGCATGGTCTACGTCGTGTCGGGTTACATCGGAATGCAGGCAGGCTCCCCCGGCAACGTTCTGCTCGCGTTCGGCATTGAATGATCTGCGAGGCTGCGCTTTCGTTAAGAGTGCCCCGGCAAGACGCGGGCGCGCATGCTCGCGGCCCCAGGTGTCGCCTCGCTAGAACTGATAGCGCACGCCAATCTCAACGTCCCGCGCCTCGGCGGCCGACGTTGGAATCCCAAAGTATCTCGAGGTCATCACGCCGCTCGGGTTGCGCCGGTTGACGAGGTTGAAGGCATTGGTGACGTTCGCATAGACGCTCAGCTGCGCACTGTCGTCGGCGCCACTGCCGCCCAGGCGTACCGTCTTGGTTAGCGTGGCATCGACGTTGAAGAACCGCGGTCCGACAGCGCTGTTGCGACCGATGCCAGGCGGGCGGTCATTCGTATTCTGGTCACCATTGTCGTCACGGCCCGTCGTGATGTTGTAGCGATTGCCGGTTCGACCGTTCGCGCCGACGGTCAGTAGCAGGCCGAGGGGTGCGCGTGCGTTGACCGTGAAGTTGTAGCGATGCCGGGCGGTGAAACTCGATGGTCCCCAGTCAGCACGTGGATTGTCGTTGTTCATCGGAAGGTAGAACGGCCCCTCGGTGTCGCTGTACTCGGACGCGACGGTCCAGCTCGCGCTGTAACTCAGGAAGCGCAAACGCTGGCGTAGTCCGAACCGGACGTTGTGAGACCGCGATCGGGCGGTCGACTGCAGTTCCAGGATATTCCCCTCCTCTGGGATGGGGCGTGTGGTCTGCCCCGATCGCGGCGCGTTCAGATTAACCGTCCTGAAGCGATCGGCGCCGCGGTTGAACTCGTACGCCCCATCGACCGCGACGTTCCACCTGAGCGTCCGTTCGATCGAGAGCGATGCGCGGGACTCGTAGGGAATGTCGAGACCGTCAGCCAGCACACGCCGAGACGCCGCTGGGATCACCGTCGCGTTGCCGCCGGCAAACGGATTGGGGTATGTAGGGTCGCTCTCGACGACCTCGTGCTGTCGCTTGCCATCGAGCCGGACGACGTCCTCCAACGTGTTGAGGTTGAGATTCTCGTGGAACAGGCCCGCTCCTCCTCGCAGTACCGTGGAGGCTCCAACGGCGTAGGCAAACGCCACGCGCGGATTCAGATTGTCGAGGTCGTGGAGGTTGGTCTGAGACTCATAGCGCACACCCGCAAAGAACGTGAAGCGGCGATTGATACGCCAGTCGGTCTGGACGAAGGCCCCCCCTTCCCTTTGTCGGACGCTGAGATGCGGATCGCCCTGCGTCACACGGTACGTGAGCGGCCGGCCGGCTAGAAAGTCCTCGAGACTGGAAAACGTGAACCGCCCCAGAAACCCATCCTCCGAGAACGAGTTGGCCTTGCGGTAGGTGAACTCGGTGCCCGTCTTGAACGTCAAACGCTCCCCCTCGTACCAAAACAGGTTGGTCAACGTGTAGTTGCGGCTGCTGCGCCAATTGTCCTGACCGGCACCGCCGCTGCGAAAGGCGTCGAGCACGTCAATGGTCACCGACCGCGTCGCCGCCTCGTTGGAGTTGCCGTTGCCGAACACGCTGAAGACGACCTCGTGAATCGTCCTCGGCGTTACCGCCCAGATCTCGCGGAGGCCGACGTTCCCGTCGCTGCCACGCGACGCCCAGGCGCGTTCCGGCAGCGTGAAGCCACCGATACCGTTGTTCTTGCCGTGGCGATTCGAGTATCGCGCGGTGAAATGGAGCGCGTGACGCTCGCCGATCTGCACCTGACCATTCCCGCTGTACGAGCGGTTGATGGCCGGACGGACGATCCCGATCGAAACGGTGCCCTCAGGCGTAATCGCGACGACCGTGTCGGCGTTCTCCTGCTCGTTCTGATTGAACGTCAGACTCGCGGTGAGCACGTTCCGAATGAACGGACCGCTGACATTTGCATTGATGTTACGCTGCTGGAACGATGG
The DNA here is from genome assembly GCA_052389315.1 of Acidobacteriota bacterium. Lineage (GTDB taxonomy): Bacteria > Acidobacteriota > Vicinamibacteria > Vicinamibacterales > UBA2999 > JACCSI01. The sequence continues at coordinate 1,124 of JBQTIE010000073.1, read as the reverse complement.
CTTGTTGTTGGCGAACGCGTTGGTCGCCGTCAGGGCATCATCACGGAAGTCGAAACTGAAATTGCCGTGATACTCGCCGACGCCCCCGCGCTGAATGACTTCAATGTTGGTGTTGCCGCCGCCGCGCGGGCCCCCACGTGGGCCGCCGCCGGGACCGCCACCCGGGCCGCCACCAAACCCACCTCCACCGCCGCCGCCACCGCCGCCGAATCCACCCCCGCCACCAGGTCCACCGCCGCCGCCAAACCCGAAGCCTCCGCGGCCCCTGAAGTTCTCGGTCGTGTAGGGGTTATTGCTGATGCGGATCTGCGCGATTTGTTCGGAGCCGCGCGACGCATCCCGCGCGCTGCCGACAGACGTCAGCGTTGGCCGCGCCACGGTGCGCAACGCCTCGACGACTGCGTCGCGGCTCCCTGCGAGCGGCCCGCCAGGTGTCGAGCCGCGCACCCCGCCGCGTGTTGCCGCCAACACGGCCTCTGCCTGCTGGGGCGTCAGCAGTTCGCTTAACTGTTGAAGCGATTCGTTCTCGGCCGCGCTAGGGGCGGAACTGCCGTTTTCTGCTCGCCGCAGACGTTGGGAGGCGCGCGCGTAGATTGCGGTCGCGCGCTGTTCCTGCGTCGCGCTGAGCGGCACGCCCGCTTCGTCGAGCGTTACCCGCAATGCGGACACCCCGCCTTCGGATCGCAATTCAGCCGCTCTGAACGCTCGCCAAATCTGGTTCTGCTCGGGTGTGAGCACGTCCTTCAGCTTCGCCTCGAACGCTTCGTTCATCCACTGGATGCCCGACAGCGCGCGGTCGCGATCGGCTCCGCGCACCGCGCCGCTGCTGAAATCCATGATGTCGCCAAACAGCCGTTCCGAGGCTTGGCGCTGCTCCTCCATGACGAGTGTCAATGCGCGATCTTGCTCCTCGCTGAACGGCAGGCCGGCCTCTTCGAGGACGCGTTCGACGTTTACTTTCATCGTGTCGAGCGGGTTGGTCGTGACCACTTGTCCGGCCGCCAGCGCGGGAAAAAGCGCATGGATGATGACGATGGTTCTCAATCTGCTGTCGCGCATCACTTTTATCGACGACGAGTCGCCCTCCCTGCCAAGATAGATGAGACACTTCACTCCTCGGAAAT
>JBQTIE010000072.1:0-51272 GCA_052389315.1 Acidobacteriota bacterium | reverse complement strand
TGCACCGTAGACGAGGCTGTCGATCGGGTGTCGAAGTTCCTGGACGACACCCTCGTGACCGATCAGATGCTGGTCCGCATCGTCCACGGCTATGGCACCGGACAGTTGCGGAAGGGTCTTGCCGCGTTCTTGAAGGCGCATCCGCTGGTCGCAAAGAGCTACGGGGCTCCGACGGACAAGGGCGGCGGGGGTGTCACCATCGTGGAGTTGAAAGACTCCGCTGCCGATTGAATGGCCCGCCCCGCCGCGCGCGCCGGTCAGTGCATCGTGATGGTCACGCGTGTTTCCGCGCTCTCTTTGTACCCGTACCGGATGGCCTTGGCACGAATCGTCTGGGGCGCGCCGACGAGGATTGGCCCCGTGTAGATCCGCCAGCGCGGCGACGGCCCTTCGTCGGTCGTGTAGCCGACGGAGGCCCCCTGTGTCGGAACGTCGATGACGACCTCGGTCGGTCCGTTGATCGAAATCGACGGAGGCCTGCCCGGGGACTCCGAGGACGGCCGCGGCGTGATGTAGGGATCAATCGACGGTGCGGTGTGAATCACGATTTGCCTCCTTGGTCGGAATCGGGGCCCGCCGGAACCCGGCGCTGATCCGAGGGCCGGGTCTTCGACTCGGCCCGCTCTCTGACCCGCGCCAGTTGGCGGCCCCAATAGCGTTCGAATGTCCCGGTCCATTCGTACAGCGGACGGATCGCCTCCGGGTCCGCGCGGTAGAACACCTGGCGTCCCTCCCTCCGCTCCTGGACCAGACCGACTCGTCGCAGCACCTTGAGGTGCTTGGACACCGACGGCTGAGCCAACCCCAGGCACACGACGATGTCGCCGACCGGACGCTCGGCGCGGGCCAGCAGGAGCAGGATGTCGCGGCGCCGCGATTCGGCGATGGCGTTGAAGACGTCCGAAGTCGTCGGCGCGCGAGGCATTGGCGTCAATGTATTCCCATTACGGAATATGTCAAGCGGGGGTTCCACTGCCGTGAAGTTCGAGAACCGCTCGCTTGACGTCGATGCCCGCCTCGCGAGCCGCACTCGAGCGCCGCCGACGCTGTTGGCGTCCGTCGCGTTCTCGTGTCAGTGTGAAGGCGCATGACTCGCCTCCCCGACCAGGTGCAGGCCGCCGAGTGTTGCCTCCCCACGACCGACTTCGGGGCCGATCTCGCCTTCTTCACCGACGAGCTCGGCTTTCGACTCGACACGATCTATCCCGCGGACGACCCGGCCGTGGCCACGCTGTCGGGCTACGGCCTGCGGCTGAGGTTGGACCGTGACACGACGGTCGCCCCCGGGGTGCTGCGACTGCTCTGTCGCGACCCACAGGCCGTCGCTGGCGGCCTGCGCGAACTCAAGGCGCCGAACGGCGTCCGGATCGAGCTCGCCGAGGCCGACCCGCCGCTCGACGTGCCGAGGACGGCGCACGCGTTTCTCGTCCGGCGCCTCAAGGACAACACCCCGTGGGTCATCGGACGCGCCGGCATGCAGTATCGCGACCTCATCCCCGGAAGACTCGGCGGCAGCATCATCGCATCGCACATCCGCATCCCGGACGCGGGCCCCGTGCCCGACATGGTTCACTACCACACGGTGGGGTTTCAGTTGATCTACTGCTATCAAGGCTGGGTGCGGCTCGTGTACGAGGACCAGGGACCGCCCTTCGTGCTCGCGGCCAACGACTGCGTCATCCAGCCGCCGAAGATCCGCCACCGCGTGCTGGAGGCCTCCGAGAACCTTCAAGTCATCGAGATTGGCGTGCCGGCCGCGCACGTGACAACGGTCGATCACGAGATGACGCTTCCGACGGCGGCGTTCAATCCGACGCGAGATTTCGGCGGCCAGACGTTCTGCCGCAGCGAAGCGTCAGCGGCGATCTGGCAGCCGTGGCGCCTTGACGGATTCGAGGCACGCGAGACCGGCATCGGCGCCGCCACGAGCGGTGTCGCATCCGTGCAGGTGGCGCGCGTCGCCGGGCCCACGACACGGCAGATCACCAGCCACACGGCGGACATCCACTTCACGTTCGTGCTGTCAGGATCGGCGACGCTCGAGGGCGAGGGCCAGGGCTCACACGTCGTCGCAGAGGGCGACGCCTTCGTCGTGCCGCCCGGTCTGAAAACATCGTTCGACGGGTGTTCCAGCGATCTTCGGCTGCTCGAGGTCACGCTGCCGGCACACTTCGAAACGCACGTTCACTCGTAGGGCCGGCCGTCGGACCCGGGCGTCTTGCCTCACCCGGAGGCCTCCGCCAAGGCCTCGCTCCACGTGACGCCCTGCGCGAGCAGGCGTTTGTACTTGACGATCGAGCGCGGCTGATTGATCGCCAGGCAGGCGCACACGCGGTCGCCCCGCCGGAAGAGCGCGGTGAACCGCCGGTCGTCGATCGCGCCGTCGACGACGACCATTTCGTCGTGGGGCTGCGCTCGGCCGAGGAACTGGAACTTCCGGTCGTACTGATCGGTCCAGACGTATGGCACTGAGCTGAATGCACCAGTCGCGCCTGCGCCGGCCAGGATGCTCTCCGCCACGTGGACGCCCTGTTCGACGGCGTTGGTCCAGTGCTCGACGCGAACGGGTCCACCGAGCCACACGTTGTGCATGCGTGCGACGTCGCCGGCCGCGTAGACATCGGGCCCGGCCCGCCCTTGCGCGTCGCACAGGAGCCCATCGTCCACGGTCAGGCCGCTTCCGTCGAGCCACTCCGTATTGGGAGCCACGCCGATGCCGACGACCACGACGTCGGCCTCGATGCGTGTCCCGTCCGAGAGCCGCAGGCCGGTGACGCGCGGCGCGCCCTCGATCCCGGACACCATGACTCCAGTCCTGAGATCGACGCCGTGGTCGCGGTGGATGGCGGCGACGAGCCTGCCGAGCCTCTGGCCGACGATTGTCGAGAGCGGGACGGGCAGGCCCTCGACCACGGTGACCTCCAGCCCGCGGGCGCGACAGGAGGCGGCCACCTCGAGCCCGATGAAGCCGCCCCCGACAATGGCCACGCGGCGGGCATGCGTCAGCGCCGCACGAAGGGCACGCGCATCGTCTAGCGTCCGAAGGACGTGGAGACCCGCCCGCGGCGTCATCGACGGCAGGGTCCGGACGCGGGCGCCGGTGGCGATGATCAGCGCGTCGTAGGCGAGCGGCGTCTGGTCGGCGAGGGCAACTTGGCGCTCGCGAAGGTCGAGCGAGGTCGCGCGCGTCCCCAGCCGCACGTCGAGCGCGAGCGCGTCGTAGCCTTCCTTCTTCCGGAAGAACGTCTGCTCGGGCTCCCAGGCGCCCTGCAGCACCTGCTTCGAGAGAGGCGGCCGGTCGTAGGGCGGGTGGAGCTCGTCTCCGACGAGCGTCAGCCGCCCGTCGAAGCCGCGATCGCGCAACGACTCGACCGCGCGAAGGCCCGCGAGCGACGCGCCCACCACGACGATGTGCCGCAGCATCGCAGCGCGTCAGTCTTCGATCGTGATGGCGCCGGTCGGGCACTCGCGCGCGGCCTGTTGCACCCTGTCCTGCAGCGTCTCTGGCGGCGTCGCGTTCAGCACCTTCAAGGTGCCGTCGTCGCCGATCTCGAACACCTCAGGCGCGGTCTCGACGCAAAGGCCATGGACGGCGCAGATCGTGAGGTCCACGACTACTCGCATGGCAGCTACGCTATCACGGGACAGACGTTGGTCATTCGTCAGGATCAATCAGCGGGCGCGGCCGTGCGGGGTTTGATCACTCAGCCGACGATCTCATAGCGGACGTCGAGCCGGTCGTACACCGCCCGGGCTCGCTGGTCCCTCGTCAGCAGCGTGGCGCCGGCGTGGCGCGCGGTCGCGGCGACCAGGTCGTCGTAAACGGCACCTCCCGTGAGGCCGGCAGCGGTCAGAGACCGGAGGAGGGCCTGATACCCTCGCGCAGGCAGCCTCAGCGGCGGATCGGGAAACCGGGCCGCAAGAAACGCAACCACGAGATCCGCCGGCGCTCGGTGCGGAGGTGGCAGTCGAGTCAAGACTGAAAAGGCCTCGATCAGCACGTGGTGCCGGGATCCTGGGCTTACGTGTGAAGGCGGCGACCGCCGCCGCGTGCCCCTCATGCCAGCTCGCGAAGCCGGCCACGACCACGCTGGTGTCAACGGCCGTCACCGGCGGGTGCCGTCGATGGTCGCTCGCACCAGATCGTCCGTCAGCGGGGGCAGTGCGTCCTCGGGCACGGCGACGGGGCCGCCCGCGCGCCGCACCAGCGTCATCGGCGTCGGCGCCGCCTCGATCTCGATACGCCCGTCGCGTTCCCTGACGTCGACGACCCGCCCCGGCTCGAGCCCGAGCCGCATCCGCAGTGGCTTGGGTATGACAACCCGCCCGGCAGAATCAATGGCAGATTTCATGTCACGATTCTACCATTCGTCAGTCGCGTTGAACGTCTCGACGGCTGTCTCGCCGGCCGTAGGCCGGGCATGCCGTCTTGGATTGGTGCCCTGCGTGGCCCCGGATCGCACGGCCATCGCGTCCGATGCCAATCACTGCGGTACGCGGGTCGGTTGACTACCGAAAGTAGAGCCGCGCTGGAATGGTGTCTTCGACCACGGGCAGGCATCGGAATCCCCGTCGAAGGTGAGGATGCGCGGCTCGTCTGGGGTGCTGACGCAGCATGGACGATTCGCAGAGCCGCGAAACGACCGCGACCCACCGAGCCGTTACCTGATCGGAGGCAGGCGCTCCCAGTACAAGTGGCCGCCGGCCAGTTCGCCGCGCTCATTGAGCGCCGGCGGTGCGCCCAGCCGCAGGACGTTGCCGCTGAACTGGTAGAAGCGCCGTTGATCGCTGTACCCGCCCGGGCTGAGCGAGCCGAGCTGGCTGTGGACGACGAAGCGCGGCGCGTGGTTCTCGTAGGTGATGAAGGGCCCGAAGTATCCGCTGTAGCTCCGGTACGCTGCGAGGGCCTCGTCTGGCGTGGGCTGCGCGGCCGCGTACGGCGTCCGCCCCGAATTGGCCATCACGTGCACCATCATGTGTCCCGTCGGCGTGTAGATGATGTAGGACGTGCCGGCGCGCGTTTCGTTCTTGTCTCCGTGGAAGACCTCTTGGCCGTCCTTCATCCGGTAGCTGTCGGTGTACAGGAGCTTGTGGAAGCCGACGAACTTCTTCTGTTCAGCTGACAACGGCGCGTCCGGCATGCGCTCCCAGATCAGACGGTTCGTCGCTTGCTCCTTGCGCCCGCCCGCGGGGACGGGCGTCAGGATGAGCCGCTCATAGCCGCCTTGCGGGTTACGGGGATCGGGAACGAAGTCGTAGTACCGCCTCAGCGTCGGAGAGGCGCCCGGGCTGATCTGACCGACGCGATGATGCGTGACAATCTTCTCGCTCCCGTCCACCGTGAACGATCCGAAGTAGGCCGTGTACCCCCGGAGCGCGGCCTGCGCCTCCTGCGGCGTCGGGATGTTGGCCGCGAACCTCGGCCGAACCTTCGGCATGATGTGGACGCCCATGTGCCCGGTGTCGCCATAGATGATGTAGCCGTTCGAATTGAAGTTCGGCGTCCGCGACCACGTGCCGGTCTTCGCGTCTTTGACCTCGGTCATCAGCAGGCTGTAGGTCCCGACAAACCGCGCCCGGTCGGCCCCGGTCGCCGGGGACGCCTGAGCGGCGCCGCCCGCCGCGATGGCCGGGCGGCCGCCCGCCGACGTCATGAGCGCGACCGTGAGGGACGCGATCGCCGCCGCCATCAGCGCGGTTTCAGGTTTTTTCATCCGTTCCTCCTCGAAGGCGACGATCCCGCCCGCCGGCCCGCCCGCCGGCCCGCCCGCCGGCGGACAGACGGGCACGATCGTCCCAGCCGTAGCCAGGTCTCGAACGCTGGCGGATCGGCCTCGGCGTCCCTCTCAACGCGACCCGCCGCCGGCCGACCCTTCGGCGTCCCTGGCGGCTATTGGGCCGCGAAGCAGTAGAACAGCCCGTTCCCGCCGGTCTTGACCAGGGCCTCCTGGCTGCAGCCGGCGCTCCCGTGCACGGCGTTCCACGACGCGTTGGCGCCCCCCAACCGATCGTGATGGCCCACAATCGTCCGGTCGGCATTGTCGCTGCTCGCCCAGTTGTTGCAGGTGAGCATGTTGGCGGCGCCGACGGGGATGCGGCCGTGGGAGTCCGATCCCGTGAGGATGTCGTGCTGGTTGGGCTGATCGCCGACGCCCTTGACCTCTTCGCCTTTCTCGTTGAGCGCGGTCGGCTTCCTGATGTTGTTGCGGTCCCGCTCGAAATCCCCGTGCAGATCGGCGACGCTGGCCGCGATCAACACGCCCTTGGCGTTGTACCAGGGACCATTGCCAATGCGGTCACGCGCGTTGACCGGGGGTTGTCCACCCGCGGCCGCTGCGCTGAGGTAGGCGCGCCACGTCCGGTTGCCCGCGCCCGCGGCCGCAGCCAACGCCTGGCAGTGCTTGTCGGCTCCCGCCAGCCCGCCGAGATTGCCACCGCTGCCCGAGCCGACGCTCGTGATGAAAAACCCCATCGGCGCTGGCGGCTGCTTGGCCTGCCCACTCAAAGACGACGGGCTCCACAGGATCGACGCCAGCATGGCCGCCGCGACGACCACGCCACAAGTGCTCCGCTTCATGTCCCTGCCTCCCTTTCTACGCGAAGGTGACCCGCCAGTAGATCGACGTGCCATCGAGGGTGACTATAACCGACACGGCGCGCGCGCGAAACACATAGCCGCGCCGCGGGCGTCACACGAGCGTCGGCATCACGCCGCAGCGCGACGGCTCCATCATCTTCGAGTGGTCCGAGCGCGAGCGGCCCGACCGGCCGGGCTTCACGGTCTGGGGTCCCTTCAAGGCCGACACGACCTACTTCGACCCGAGCGTCAAGCCGTTCATGTTCAATTTCCGGGTGGACAACCTGAACGCCCTGCTCGATCGGCTCCGCCAGGCCGGGGTCACAGTGGACGAGAAAGTCGAGGACTACCCGTACGGCCGCTTCGGGTGGTGCATGGATCCGGAGGGCAACCGGATCGAGTTCTGGGAGCCGAAGTGACCCGTCGTCCGAGCGGAAGACTGTAGACTGAGTGCCGGACGCGTCCGCCCGTGCCCCTGTTCCCCCAGCCGTTCATCGACGAGGTCCGCACCGCCGCCGACATCGTGGCGGTCATCTCGGACTATGTCTCCCTGCGCAAGGCGGGCGTGTCCTACAAGGGCCTCTGCCCGTTCCACGCCGAGAAGACGCCGTCGTTCACCGTCAATCGCGACCGCGGCTTCTTCCACTGCTTTGGCTGCGGCGTGGGCGGCGACGTGTTCAAGTTCGTCGAGCTCCAGGAAAAGGTCGGCTTCACCGACGCGGTGCGCCAGCTCGCCGCGCGCTTCGGCATCCCGATCCCCGAGCTCGAAGCCACGGAAGAGGGGCGCGAGAGCGCGGCGGAGCGAGAGGCGCTGCTCCGCATCCACGAGGTGGCGGTCGCCTACTTTCGCGAACAGCTCGATGCGCCCCTGGGCGAGCGCATCCGCCAGTACCTCATCAGCGAGCGCGGGCTCACACGCGAGACCATGGGCGCGCTGGCGCTCGGCTACGCCCCGCCCGGGCGGGACGCGCTTCGTCAGCGTCTGCTGAATGAAGGCTTCACCTCGGCCACCATCCTCAAGAGCGGGCTCGCCTCCCGGCGGGACGACGGCTCGGAGGTGGACCGATTCCGCAACCGGCTGATGATCCCCATTGCGCGTGACACGGGTTCGGTCATTGCGTTTGGCGGCCGCGCCCTCGACAAGGATCAAGGGCCGAAGTACTTGAACTCCCCGGAGACGCCGATCTATTCCAAGGGCCGCACGCTCTACGGCCTCCACCTGACCAAGGCCGACCTCCGCAAGTCCGGTTTCGTCGTGATCGTCGAGGGTTACTTCGACTTCGCGCAGGTCTACCAGGCGGGCGGCGTGCCGGTCGTCGCGACGTGCGGCACGGCGCTGACGACGGCCCAGGCGCATCTGATCAGGCGCTTCGCGTCGAAGACGGTGTTGTGCTACGACCCCGATGCCGCCGGCCAGGGCGCCGCAGAACGCAGTTGCGAATTGCTCGTGGGGGAAGGCTTCGACGTCAACGTGGCGCGCCTGCCTGGAGGGCAGGATCCCGACTCGTTCGTGCAGGAGCACGGCCGCGACGCCTACCTCCAGCAGCTCAAGGCCTCGAAGCCCTACCTGGAGTTCCTGCTGGATCGAGCCTCCGCCGGGCGCGATCTCACGCGAGACGAGGGACGGCGGGAGTTTCTGCGGCAGATGCTGGAAGTGGCAGCGCGCATTCCCGACCCCGCCACGCGCGATCAGTTCGCGGACCGGTTGTCGCACAAAGCCCGGGTGACCGAAGAGGTCGTGCGGGCCGAGATCCGGAAGGCGGCCGCCGCGCGGAAGACCGACGTGCCGCTCGAACGTGCGCGGTCCCTGTCTGCTCCGCTCCGCGACGTCGAGCGCGGGTTGCTCTGGGCTTGTGTGCACGAGCCTGCTGCGGCCGTGGCGGCGCTCGCCGAGCTGGAACCGGCGGATTTCGAGGGACTCCGCTCGCAGGCCGTGCTGGAGATGGCCCTCGATCTCCGTGACGGGGGGCCGGAGGCGTTCCCGCCGGCGCTCATGGCCGGGCTCGGCGACGGGGATCGCGCGCTGCTGTCGAAGGTGGCCACCGAGCGCGAGCCGCCGGTCCGCGACCTGGACGCTTGCGTGCAAACGCTGCGATTCAGCCGCGTCGAACGCCAACTCATGGAGATTCAGGAAGATATCGACCGTGGCCGCCGCGACGATCGGGCGAACGAGCGCCTCGACGCCCTCCTCCGACAGAAGAATGCATTGCGAAGCCAACTGGAGCTGGCCCGCCGGGGTCCGCGGGACGGCTATAATAGATAGCTTGTCCTGCTGTCCCGTTTTTTTCCTGCCCCTCCCGCAGCCGGCTGTCGTGGCGTTGGCGAACGAGCGCACAACCCTATGGTGAAGAAGGATACGGCCCTGTCGATCGAAGACAAGTTCGATGAAGTTCGGCAGCTCATCATCGTCGGCAAGGAGAAGGGGTACCTGCTCTACGACGAAGTCAGCGACCTGCTCCCGGCGGACCTGACGGCCTCTCCCGAGGATCTCGAGGAGCTGTTTGCGGCCTTCGGCAACGCGGGCATCGACCTGGTCGACTCGGAAAAGTCGTATCGCGAGCGCGATGCGATGGAGCGCGAAGAGGGTGAAGGCCCCGAGCTCGATCTCACGCCTGGCGCGCTCGACAAGACCAACGACCCCGTCCGGATGTACCTCCGCGAGATGGGCACGGTGCCGCTCCTCACGCGCGAGGGCGAAGTCGCCATCGCCAAGCGCATCGAGCAGGGCAAGCTCTCGGTCATCAAGTCGATTTCCCGTATGCCGGCGATCACCAAGGCGGTCATCCGCATGGGCGACGCGCTGCGGGCTGGCGATCGCACGATTCGCGAGCTCGTGGTCTTCAACGACGAAGAGATTACCGACGACCGCATCGAGGAGCGCGCGCACCAGTTTCTGCGTCAGGTCGAAGCCGTACGCAAGGCGCGCCTCGTCGTGGAGAAGTTCGACGAGAAGCTCGAGGGCGTGCCGCGGAAGGACAAGCGGAAGTACCGCCGTGCGCGCTGGAAGGTGATGCGCGCCCAGATCGACACGTCCCGGCTCATCCGCCGGATCGAGTTCACCGAGATCGTCAAGCGCAAGCTCATCGACGAGGTCAAGGACATCGTCGACGACGTGCTGAAGGTCCAGCGCGAGCTCGAGGGCGTCAACAAGACGCTGAACGCGAAGAACCGGCGCCCCAAGCTGAAGGAAGACGAGCGCAAGAACCTGCAGAAGCGGCAGAAAGACCTGCGCGCCGAGATCAAGCGGCGGACCGAGGACCTCGAGGAGAGCCCCGAGCGGCTGCGCCACACGCTGGAAACGATCTACATCGGCGAGGCGAAGGCCGAACAGGCCAAGAAGGAGCTGGTCGAGGCCAACCTGCGGCTGGTGGTCTCCATCGCGAAGAAGTACACCAACCGAGGCCTGCAGTTCCTGGACCTGATTCAGGAAGGCAACATCGGCCTCATGAAGGCCGTGGACAAGTTCGAGTACCGGCGCGGCTACAAGTTCTCGACCTACGCCACGTGGTGGATTCGCCAGGCGATCACGCGTGCGATTGCCGACCAGGCCCGGACCATCCGGATCCCGGTGCACATGATCGAGACCATCAACAAGTTGATCCGGACATCGCGCGCCTTGGTGCAGGAACTGGGACGCGAGCCGACCTCGGAGGAGATCGCGCGCCGCATGGATATCCCGGTGTCCAAGGTGCGCAAGGTCCTCAAGATCGCCCAGGAGCCCATCTCGCTCGAAACGCCGATTGGCGAAGAGGAAGACTCGCACCTCGGCGACTTCATCGAGGACCGCACGGCGGTGTCGCCGTCCGAGGCGGTGATCAACCTCGATCTGAAGGAGCAGACCGATTCGGTGCTCAAGACCTTGACCCCGCGGGAAGAGAAAGTCATCAAGATGCGGTTCGGCGTGGGCGACGGCAGCGAGCACACGCTCGAAGAAGTCGGCCAGAGCTTTGCCGTGACCCGCGAACGCATCCGCCAGATAGAAGCCAAGGCCCTGCGAAAGCTGCGCCATCCGTCGCGCAGCCGTAAGCTCCGGGCATTCCTCGAAGGCCGGAGCTAGGATCGATGGCCAACGGTCCGGGGTCCCAGGTTTTCCGACGATATCGTCGCCCAACCGCGGACCCGAGACCGGCCGGTCCACCAAACGCCGGTACTTTGTCTACAATCTCTCTCGGGCCCATAGCTCAGCGGTTAGAGCAGCCGGCTCATAATCGGCTGGTCCCTGGTTCGAATCCAGGTGGGCCCACTCCACGACGCTAGACGATGGGCATGCTGCCAGAGCTCGAACGCCTCATCCGCCTGCAGGAGATCGAAACGCGCGTGGCCTCGGCGCGCAAGCGCATCGCGGAGGCGCCTGCCGAGATCGCGGCGCTCGACGCGAGGCTGACCGCCGCCCGCGACGCGGTCGCGGCGGCCAAACAGGCCCTTGCCGACAATCAGACGGCGCGGCGCACGTTCGACAAGGACCTCATCGCGGTCCAGCAGCGACTCAGCAAGTACCGCGAGCAGCTGATGGAGGTCAAGACCAACCCCGAGTACCACGCGATGCAGCATCAGATCGAAGCGGCCAAGGGGGAGGTGGACAAGATCGAGGAGCACATCCTCGTCAACATGATGGAGGCCGATGAGGTGAACGCGCGCCTCAAGAAGGCCGAGAGCACGCTCAAGGCCGACGAAACCGCGCTCGCCAAGGAGCGGGCGGCAATCGATGCGGACGCCGCGGACAAAGAGCGCGTGCTCGAGCAGAGCGGCGAGGAGCGGGCAGCGCTGGTGGCCCAGATCGATCGCACCCAGCGCGAGATGTTCGACCGGGTCCTGCAGGCGCGCCAGGGCATCGCGGTCGCACCGGCCGTCAACGGCCATTGCTCCGTGTGCCACGTTCGCCTGCGTCCCCAGGTGTACAACACCGTCCTCCGAAACGAGGCGATCGTGCAGTGCGACCATTGCCAGCGCATCCTGTACTTCGCAGGTGCCCACCAGCGGTCTGCGGCTGGCCAGGCCATGGTCGACGCGGCGCACGCCCGAGACGAGCACGAACGCTCCGCCTCGTGACTGTTGCGCACATCGACGGGGGCGCCCGCGGCAATCCGGGGCCCGCCGGCTACGGCGTGGTCGTCTCCGACGAGCACGGACAGGTGCTGGCGGAGCTGCACGAAGGCATCGGGATCGCCACCAACAACGTCGCCGAGTACCGCGGCCTCATCGCCGCGCTCGAGTGGGCGGTCGCTCACGGCTGCTCCACCCTCCACATCAAGTCCGACTCCCTGCTCGTCGTCCAGCAGATGAATGGCGTGTACCGTGTCAAGCACGAGGGCCTGCTGCCCCTCTACCGCCAGGCGCGCCACCTGATCGCGCGCATTGGACACGTCACCGTCGAGCACGTACGGCGGGAGCTGAACAAAGACGCGGACCGCCTGTCGAACCTGGGGATGGATCAGAACGCCTAGCGAAGCTCCGCCTGAGACCAAACTGTGGCATCTGTGCCGCGTTTGGTCCCCGTGGGGTCTAGCTGCTAGCGAGGCTCCGCCTCAGACTGTCGAGCATGTGCCCGTGTGGCTCCGCCTCGCTAGTGGCAGTGTGGGCCGGCCCGGCCTCCGGCCGGGCGAGAAAACTTGACTCAAGTGGTTGGGAATCTGCAGAGTCAAGTTTCCTAGCGAGGCTCCGCCTCGGACCGTCAAGCATGACAAGGTGTGGCTTCGCCTCGCTAGGGGCAGTGCTGGCTTTGCCCGGCCTCCGGCCGGGCGAGAAACCTTGACTCAAATGGTTGGAAATCTGCAGAGTCAAGTTTTCTAGCGCGGTGCCTCGAGGGTCCGGGCGAACCGGCCGTCAGTCCTCCGCATCACTGCGCGGTCATATTGGGCCGGTTGCGGCGCAGCACGTATTTCTGGATCTTTCCGGTCGCGGTCCGCGGCAGATCGGGCACGAACGTGAAGCCGTGCGGCACCTTGAAATGCGCCAGCCGGGATCGACAGTACGTCCTGAGCTCGTCCGAGGTCGTCTGGGCTCCGGGCTTCAGCACCACGAAGGCATGCGGCGCTTCGCCCCACTTCGCGTGCGGCAGGCCGACGACGCCGGCCTCCATCACGGCCGGATGCGCGACAAGGGCCGCCTCGACTTCGACCGACGAAATGTTCTCGCCGCCGCTGATGATCACGTCCTTGATCCGGTCGCGGATCTCCACATACCCATCGGGATGGACGACGGCCGCGTCGCCGGTGTGAAACCATCCGTCGCGAATGACCGCGGTTGTCGCGTCCGGATCGCGATAGTACCCCTCCATGACCACATTGCCTCGGGCGACGATCTCGCCGAGCGTGGCGCCATCACGAGGCACTTCGTCGCCCTCTTCGGTGACGACGCGCAGCTCGCCCGAGGTCACCAACTCGACCCCCTGCCGGGCCTTGATTGCCGCGGCCGCCTGACGGTCGAGCGTGGCATGCTCCGGGCGCGGCTCGCACACGGTGATGAACGGCGCCGTTTCGGTGAGCCCGTACACCTGTGTGACCGTCCAGCCCAGATCGTCCTCGATCAGGCTGATCGTGGCGGCCGCCGGAGGGGCTCCTGCGGTGACGACTCGGACCCCGCGCGGCACATTCGCCCGAAGCGCGGGGTCGGCGTTGGCCAAGGCGATGAGCACGGTCGGCGCCGCGCAGAGCATGCGAACCTGCTCGTCGCGAATCAGCGCGAAGACCTGCGACGGCTCGACCTTGCGCAGGCACACGTGTGTACCGCCGACCGCCGTCACGATCCACGTGAACGTCCAACCATTGGCGTGGAACATCGGCAGCGTCCACAAGTACCGATCGCCCACCTGCATGGGCAAATGGATGAGCGTGCCGACGGCGTTCATGTAGGCGTTACGGTGTGTGATCATCACGCCCTTGGGCCGTGACGTCGTGCCACTGGTGTAGTTGATCGAGAGCAACTGGCCCTCGTCGATGGCAGGACACACCGGCGAGGCGGGTGCCGTGGCCAGCAGCCGTTCGTAGTCCATCCATCCGTCGCGGGCACGTTCGAGTGCCACATAACGCGTGTCGGACGGCAGCCGGTCGCGCACCTGATCGACGGCAGGCATCTGATCGGGATCGGCGCATACGACCTTGGCTCCGCTGTGCGTGATCAGGTACGCGAAATCGTCGGGCGTCAGGCGATAGTTGATCGGCACGATCACGCCGCCGATCTGCGGCACGGCGTAGTAGCCCTCGAGGTTGACGTGCGTGTTGGGCGAGATGTAGGCGACCCGATCGCCCGGCTCGACACCGAGATCCTGCAGGGCCCAGGACCACCGGTCACAACGCTCGCCGAACTGCGCGTAGGTCAGCCGTGTGGTCCGATCGACGACCGCGTCGCGCTCGCCGTACAGCTTGCGCGCCCGACGGAAGAACTCGAGAGGGGTAAGGGGCACATGCATCGCGCGGCATTATCGCTTACGCTCTGCCGCCGGCGCGAGTCGGGCCGCGATAGCGCCCGGGGCCGGGGCGGCGATAACGGCGGCAAGGCGACCCGCCTTCACCCCGTCGGCACGAAAAGAATCGAAGAGATTCGCATGGGTCTTGGTGCACAGGCCAGCCACGAACACCTGGTCGTCGGGGACGCCGGCCTCACGCAACTGATCCGCGTTGGCCGCCCAGAGGTCGAGCCGCCACCGGCCCGACGGGTGGGCTGAAAACCAGCGCGCGCCCCGCTCGTGCGTGACGCCCGCAGCCAGGAACGCTGTCAGCAGCTCACCGCCCACCTCGTAGCAATAGGCGCCGATGCTCGGCCCGATGGCCACCACGAGGTCGGCCGGGTTGGTGCCGAACGCCCGCCTCATCGCCTCGATGGCCGCGGGCGCCACGCCTGCGAGGGTTCCGCGCCAGCCGGCGTGCACCGCGGCCACGGCCCCGCGCCGGGCGTCGGCCATCAACACCGGCACACAGTCGGCCGCCTGTACCGCCAGCAACAACCCCGGGGCGTCGGCCACCAAGGCGTCGGCCTCGGGCCGGCGCGCAGCCTCCACTTCACCCACACACCCTTGCTGGAGCACGCGCACCGTCGCGCCGTGCACCTGGGCGACGTGCATGAGCCGATCGAGCCGACCACCGAGCGAGGCGGCCACAGCCGCCCAGCCATCCGTCGCGCCCGCCAATTCGACACGCGGTTC
Source organism: Acidobacteriota bacterium (assembly GCA_052389315.1). Taxonomy (GTDB): domain Bacteria; phylum Acidobacteriota; class Vicinamibacteria; order Vicinamibacterales; family UBA2999; genus JACCSI01. The sequence goes on along the minus strand of JBQTIE010000072.1, from coordinate 36,555 downwards.
GTGCGTATCGCGCTGCTCCATGGCGCCCGCAGACCCGGACCCCAAACGCGACAACACGAGTTGACGCGTGGTGAACAGGTGTTGCGCCACGGCCTCGAGTGGCCGGCACCGCAACGAATGTCCCCAAGTCTCTGCGTGCCAACGAAAGGCCGGGGTGACGGCCGGCAACGCCTCAGGCACCTTCATGACACTCACGCAACGCTGGTTACCTTCTTCCACAGGTGGTAGCGAGATGTCCACGGCGTTGAAGGCCCCTTCCCTGGCACCACGCTTGAAGAGACACCGGGCAGCGCCCGTTCACAGCGCCCGGGCCTTCCAGGAGACACACTCATGGTGATCAGAATCGAGCCGAACGACAAGGGCCAGCCGCCGGGGAAACTGGCGGACGCCGAATTGCTCTTCACCGATGGCGAGCTGAGTGGCATGAAACTCATCGGGTTTTCGGTGTGGGAGCGTCGTTCGGGTCCCGGCAGGCACGTCACCTTTCCCGCGCGCAGTTATTCGGTCAACGGCGAGCGGCGGTCGTTCGCGCTCTTGCGTCCTGCCGACGACGTGGCGGCGCAGGAACGCGTGCGCGACATGATTCTGCAGGCGTACGACGCCTTTCAGGCCGAGGTGGCGGTTGCCAGCTGACTGGCCGCACGGCGTGCCTCCCCTCGTCGGTTGTCGGTGCGCCAACGCCCGCCGCCAGCACATGCCGGGGAGAAGCGCTCATGAGAGCACAGGCAGGAGCTTGGCGTTCTCCTTGGCGCGCTTGGGCGGCAACGTCCATTCCGCGCGGTGGCTCTTCTCGAGCTCGCCGCGAAAGAACGCATGTTTGAGGCCGCCGTCGATGATGTCCCACGGCAGCACGGCGTCACCCGAGCGGTCTCGGAAAATGTAGAACTCGGCGTCCAGGCCAACCTCGTTCACGGCGGAACGCCACTGCCCGCCGTTGCGCTCAGCGGCCTCGATGGCTGGCGCCACCCGGCGATCGCCGAGCGACAGCAGCGCCTGGTAGTAGGAGTGCCGTTCACTCTTGATGTTGAAGTACACGTTGTCGATATCCGCCACCAGCGTGCGCAGGCGTTTCATCTTCTGTTCGAGGAGGTCCGAACGCTCCATCGGCGTCCACTGGTAGGTCGTGCCAGGCTTGGGCACCAGCGGGTTGACGCTGGCGACGATGCGGCCAACGCGGCCGCGCGCGCGGGCGTGCCGCATCATCTGGTCGCGCATCTGCAGGGTGAGATCCCGAATCGCCACCAGGTCTTCGTCCGTCTCTGAGGGGAGTCCGATCATGTAGTACAGCTTGAGGTTCTCAATCCCGGTCGAGAAGATCAGCTCCGCCCGATCCAGGATCTCGTCGTTGGTGACCGTCTTGTTGATCACACGGCGCAGACGATCCGACCCTGTTTCCGGAGCAATGGTCAGGGTGCGCTCGCCGCTCGCATGAAGCAGCGACACGATGGTGGGCGTCAGGTCGTCCAGCCTCAACGAGGCTGGGCTGATCGAGTAACCCATGTCGCCCAGGCGGCGCAGGATGGACTCGATGTCCGGGTGATCACACAACGCGATCGACACCAGGCCGACACGCGAAGAGTGCGCTTTCGCCCGTTCGGCAAGGGCCAGAATCCGGTCGGTGGGAAAGGCGCGCACCGGCAGGTAGTTGTAGCCTGCCCAACAGAACCGGCAGAGGTTGGCGCACCCGCGGACGACCTCGATCAGGAAACGGGATCCGAATTCGGTGTCGGGCGTGAAAATCGTCGTGGAGGGCGGCTCGACCGCATCGGTCGTCTTGAGAGCGGCCTTCTTCACGATCGCGGGGGCGCCGGTGCCCGGCTTCGGCACGAATCGCTCGATGGCGCCGGAGGAGGCGTATTCGACGTCGTAAAACGACGGAATGTAGAACCCGCGACCGGCGGCCAGCTGGGTGAGCACCTGCCGTCGCGGCCGGCCGGACTCCAGGGCCTCGACGAGCGCAGGGACGAGCGCTTCGCCTTCGCCGGCCGCGATGACGTCGGCGAACAAGGCAAGCGGCTCCGGGTTGACAAACGTCACGGCGCCGCCGATCACGACAAGCGGGTCGTGAGCCGTCCGCTCGTCCGCGCGGACGGCCATCCCGGCCAGCCGCATCAGGGTCAGGACGTTGGTGTAATCCCATTCGAACGAAACGGAGAACGCCAGCACGTCGAAATAGGCGACGGGCGTCTGTGACTCGAGTGAGACGATGCGCGCACCCGACACCAGCAGCCCCTGCAACTCCTGCTTGGGGGGGAGGAACACCCGCTCACAGACGACTCCGGGATGATCGTTGAACAGGCGATAGACCGTTTGAAACCCGAGGTTGGACATCCCGACGAAGTACGTGTTCGGGAAGGCGAGCGCGATGCGCAACCGCCCGGCGTGGGGCTTGCGCACGTAGCCCACCTCACGAGACAGCACGTCTCGGGCGGACTCGCGTTGAGGCTTCGATTTCATGGATCAGACGCGCGCTCACGGCCAGGCGAGCAACGTCGTGTCATCCCGCCCTGCCGGGCCAGGGACCTCGAGCCTCGGACGCGTACTGTGCCTGGCCCGACGCCGCTCGCGAACCGCGGGGGTCTATCTACTCTACCATCGAGAGCCAGCGTCGTCCGATCGGCTGCGCGCAGGTCGCCCACCGTGGCCTGCGTGGGGCACGTCTCCTCCACCGGCCAGGGTCATGCCGAATGGCGGGCCACGAAGTTCACCTCACGCCTCGCTGCGCCGCAAGAACGCCGGGACATCCAGTTCGAGCGTCAGCTCAGCGTCCGCGCCGACGGTGGTCTCGCCGGTCTGGTCGGCAGCGGGGCGCGGCGACATGGGAACGTCGAGCGGCGGCCGCCTCGCGATGGTCAGGCGCGATGAGGGCATCGGGTCGGGTGCCGACATCGCTCCTCCCGTCGACGGGCGCGCCACGGGGTGCGGTGTGTAGCTCTGCAGGTCTACGGGGGTCTGCCGAGGAGCCTCCGGGAACGCCCCTCGGCTTGCCAGCCCGAAGCCGGTGGCAATCACGGTGATCTTGACTCGTCCGGCGAGGGTCGGGTCCACGACGGCGCCGAAGATGATGTTGGCGTCCTCGTGCGCGGCCTCGTGAATGACGGTCAGCGCCTCGTTGACTTCCATCAGCGACATGTCGGGGCCGCCGGTCACGTTGATGATCACGCCGCGAGCACCGTTGACCGACGCGTCTTCCAGCAGCGGGCTCGAGATCGCGCGCTGCGCGGCTTCGAGCGCGCGGCCAGCGCCCTCGGCCGTGGCCGTTCCCATCATCGCCACGCCCATGCCCGACATGATGGTCTTGACGTCGGCAAAGTCGAGGTTGATCAGGCCTGGCACGAGAATCAGGTCGGAAATGCCCTGGATCGCCTGTCGCAGGACATCGTCGGCGGTGGAGAACGCATCGATCATGGTGGTGCTCCGGTCGATCACGGAGAGCAGGCGCTCGTTCGGGATGGTGATGACCGTGTCCACGCATTCGCGCAGCGAGTCCAGCCCGGCTTCGGCCTGGCTTGCGCGTTTCTTGCCCTCGAACTTGAACGGTCGCGTGATGACGGCAATGGTGAGCGCCCCGAGCTCGGTGGCAAGGCTCGCGATGACCGGAGCGGCCCCGGTGCCCGTCCCGCCGCCCAGGCCGGTCGTGACGAAGACCATGTCGGCTCCCGACAACGCGTTGATGAGGCGGTCGGTGTCCTCGAGTGCCGCCTGCCGGCCGATGTTGGGGTCCGCACCGGCACCGAGCCCTTTCGTCAGCTTGCTGCCGATCTGGATCTTGAGCGGCGCCGGACTGCTGCGCAGCGCCTGGGCGTCGGTGTTGGCCACCATGAACTCCACGCCGCTCAGGCCTGCCTGTACCATGCGGGCCACGGCGTTGCCGCCGCCGCCGCCGACGCCAATGACCTTGATGCGGGCGCCGGCACGCGCGCCTTCGTCGATGGTCATTCGGAGCCGATCGGTCAGATCCGCCAGCTCGACCTTCACCAAGCCCTCATAGTGGTCCGCCATCGAACCCTCCTTCTCCACCTCACACCCCCTCAGAACAGTTCCTTGAACACACCAACCAGGCGGCCGACCATCCGCGTCAGCGCGCCGCCGCCTACCCGCGCGCCGTCCGGAGTCCGATGGCGTTCGGCGTAGACCACCAACCCCACGGCGGTGGCGTAGGCCGGATTGGCCACGTGGTCGGCGAGGCCGCCGACCCCGGACGGGCATCCGCGCCGGATGGGGAGGTCGAAGATCTGCTCGGCGATCTCGGAGGTCCCCTCGAGGATCGCGCCTCCACCGGTCAGGACTAACCCGGAGTTCAGCGTTTTTTCGTAGCCGGCCTTGCTGACCTCGTCCCAGACGAGGTGAAAGATCTCTTCGGCGCGGGGCTGCAGGATGTCGCTCAGGATGCGCCGTGCCATCACGCGAGACCGGCGGCCGCCGACGCTGGCCACCTCGATCGTTTCGTCTTCTTCGACCATCGACGACAAGGCGCACCCGCAGCGGCGTTTGATCTTCTCCGCATCGGGAAGGGGCGTGCGCAGACCGACGGCGATGTCGTTGGTGAAGTGGTCGCCGCCGACGCCAATCACGGCGGTGTGCCACAAGCTGCCCCGTTCGAAGATGGCGAGGTCCGCCGTGCCGCCGCCGATGTCCACCAGCGCCACCCCCAGCTCCTTCTCGTCGGGCGTGAGTACGGCCTCGGCCGCCGCGAGCTGCCCGATCACGGTGTCGGCCACCTCGACGCCCGCACGGTTGACGCACGCCACCAGGTTCTGGGTCGCCGTCGCACTCCCGGTGATGATGTGAACGTTGACCTCCAGCCGCGCGCCCATCAGGCCGACCGGCGCCCCAATGCCCTCCTGTTCGTCCACGACGAAGTCCTGTGGAAGCACGTGGAGGATCTCGCGGCCGGCGGGCAGGGACACGGCGCGGGCGGCTTCAATCGAACGCCGCACGTCGTCGCGGGAGACTTCTCTGTTCTTGCCGGCGACCGCGACCACGCCGCGGCTGTTGAACCCCTTGATGTGCGGCCCGCTGATGCCGAGATGTACGGTGCCGATTTCGACGCCGGCCATGAGCTCGGCCTCTTCGATCGATCGTTTGATCGACTCCACGGCGGCGTCGAGATTGACGACCACTCCGCGCTTGAGGCCCTTGGACTCGGCCACGCCGAGCCCGATGATGTCCACCCCGCCGTCGTCGACCAGCTCTCCGACCACCGTGCACACCTTGGAGGTGCCGATGTCGAGGCCCACCACGTAGCGCTCACGTCGTGCCACGCCTTCCCTCCCGCGCGCCCCGCCGCTGGCGAGGTCGCCCTGCGCTCGCGCGCTACCTTCTCTTCGTGCGGCCGACTGGCCGTACGTACAACCGTTCGCCGAACCGCATGTCCACGTAGTCGATGGACGCCACCCGTTCGTGGAGGACTGGTGCCACGTCGAGGTAGTCTTCGATGCGGTCCACGAACTGTTCCTCACCGAGGCGGAGCATCACCGTGTCCCCCTCGAGCATGACCACCGCGTTGTGATGATCCGAGACGTCAACCTGCGAGACTCTCGCCGCAAGATCGGGTCTCGTGTTCAGAGCCGAGATCACCAGAACGGCGAGCTTCATCCGCTCTTCGACCACGACCGCCTCTCGGGTGTTCGACGGTTTCGCCAGGCCGTCGATGATCGGCAGGTCGTAACTCGCATGGTGCGGCCCGTATTCGTCAATCACGACGCCGTTGGCGTCCACCAGGTACAGCGTGCCGGTCATGCGACCGAGCCCGATGGGCTTGCGCTCTCGCACCATGATGTCGATGCGTGACGGCAACACCCGCCTCAGCGTTGCCTCTTCGACCCACGGCGACGCCAGGAGTCGGTCGCGCCACTCGTCGAGCTCGACGGCGAGGATGTTGCGGCCCTGAAGCCCGTCGACGATCGCCAGGACTTCACCCGTCGACAGGCGCTCGTTGCCGCGCACGACGATGCGCGACACGTGCAGAGCCGGCGATCCCAGCAGGAGCGCCGTCCCGACCCAGCCTCCGTACAGGGTGACGCCCAGGACCGCCGCGATCTTCGCGACCAACCACACCTGCCGGACGCCAAGTCTCCGCTTGCGCGCGGGCTTGAACTGCGCGCGCCGGAATCGCTTGTCGGCGGGAGCCGCGATGGCCGGCATGGTCAGGCCGCTCCTTCGTTGCGCCGGCCATGCCGCCGCTCGAGCTCCGCGATCACCATGGAGGCGACGCCGCTGATCGATCCGGCACCGAGCGTGATGACCAGGTCGCCGGGTCGTGCCACGCCTGCCAGGGTCGCCGCGACGTCCGCCAGGGCACGCACGACGCGCACCGGTGTCGCACGGCTCCCCTCGACGGCTGCCGCCAGCGCCTCGAGCGTGACTCCGGGAATCGGTTCTTCGCCCGCCGCGTAGATTGACGTCAGTACGACCTCGTCGGCGTCGGCCAGCGCCAGCCCGAACTCGCGCATCAGGTCGCGGGTGCGCGTGTAGCGATGCGGCTGAAATGCCACCACGATGCGATCCGGGCGAGCTGCCCGTGCGGCCGCCAGCACGGCCATGATCTCGGTGGGGTGGTGGCCGTAGTCGTCCACGACGGTGATGCCCGCGACGACACCGCGCGTCTGGAAGCGGCGCTCGACCCCATGGAACGCCTCCAGGGCAGAGGCGATCCGTTCGAACGGGACGTCGAGCTCCAGGCCAACGGCGATGGCGGCCAACGCGTTCTGCACGGAGTGCCGTCCCGGCACGCGCAGCCGCAGCGAACCCAGCGTTGTCGCGGGCCCATTGCGGTGGCGACGCCGCACGGTGCTCGAGCTGCCGAAGCCCTCGAGCCGAATGTCCACCGCCGTCAGGTCCACGTCCTCCCGCGTCACGCCGTAGGTCACGAGTCGTCGTGTCAGCCGGGAGCGCATGGCCGCCGCGGCTGTGTCATCGACACACACCACCACGGCACCGTAGAAAGGGACCCTGTTGGCAAACTCCACGAAGGCCGACACCAGCTCGTCGAACGAGCCGTACGCCTCGAGGTGCTCGCGATCGAGATTGGTGATCACCGCGAGCGCGGGATAGAGCTGGAGGAACGACCGGTCGCTCTCGTCGGCTTCGGCGACCATGCACTCGCCCCGGCCGAGGCGGGCGTTGCTGCCAAAGGCGCTGAGCCGGCCGCCGATGACCGCCGTCGGGTCAAGGCCTCCCCGCTCCAGCACGAGGGCGATCATCGAGGTCGTGGTGGTCTTGCCGTGGGCACCGGCGACCGCGATGCCGAATTTCAATCGCATGAGCTCGCCGAGCAGTTCGGCGCGGGGAATCACGGCAACCTGGCGTGCCCGCGCGGTCTGCAGCTCGACGTTGTCGTGGCGTACGGCCGACGAGTAGACGACGACGTCCTGGTCGCCGACATGCTCGGCGCGATGGCCGATCACGACGCGCACGCCCAGCGAGGCGAGGCGCTCGGTGCCCTCGGAAGCCTTTTGATCGGAGCCGCTGACTTCGTAGCCGAGGTTCACGAGGAGCTCGGCGAGGCCGCTCATGCCGCTTCCCCCCACGCCCACGAAATGCACACGTCGTGTCTTCCCCAGCACGTCAAGCCGTCTTTCCCGCAAGAGTCCACAGCCGGTCCGCGATGCGCGCCGCCGCGTCGGGCCGCGCAAGCGTCCGCATGGCGCGACGCATGCGGGCGCGACGCGCCGAGTCGTTCACGAGGTTCAACACCAGGTCCGCGAGCCGAGACCCCGACAGATCTCGCTCCTCGACGACCTCGGCCCCTCCGGCGTGCGCGATCACCTCCGCGTTCTTCCGCTGATGGTCGTCGGTGGCGGTCGGCAGGGGCACGAGGATGGCCGGTCGTCCCGCCGCCGCCAGCTCCGACAGCGTCGTCGCCCCTGCCCGGCAGATCACCACGTCGCTCGTCGTCATCTCCCGATCCAGCGCGAACACGAAGGCCTCGACCTGGGCCTCCAGCCCCGCCCGTTGATAGGCATCCCGCACCATGGCCACGTCGCGCTGGCCGGTCTGGTGGGTAATGGCAAGCCGGATGCCTGCGGAGGCCAGCCGCGGCGCCGCCTCCACCATGGCCACGTTGATCGCGTGCGCCCCCTGAGAGCCGCCAACGATCAACACTCGAGCCGCACGCAGCGAAGAATCGCGACCCTCATCTGCCTCCTTGCCCTCAAAGAACTCGGGCCTCACAGGGTTGCCCGCCACGAACCCGATCCCAGGAAAAAACCGGTTCGACTCCGCGAAGTTCAGCGCCGCCGCCCGGACGACGCGCGCGAGGAGCCGGTTGGTGAGACCCGGCATCGCATTCTGCTCGAGCAGCATCGTCGGGTAGCGCCGGAGCGCGGAGAGCATCAGCACCGGGCCCGAGGCAAACCCCCCGACACCCACGACGACGTGAGGTCGAAACCGCGAGATCACGCGCCAGGCGTCGATCGCCGCCAGGGGGAGCAGGGCCAGCCCCTTCACGACCGACACGGGCGACTTGCCCTTGAGACCGGTCACGCGAATCAGCTCCAACGCGAATCCTTCGCGAGGCACGACGTCTGCCTCGATACCCTGTGCCGTGCCGACGAAGGTCACCTGGGCCTGCGGGTCCCGCCGGCCGATCTCGCGGGCCAGCGCGATACCCGGATACAAGTGGCCGCCCGTGCCTCCCCCGGCGATGAGCACACGCACGGCTCACGCCGCCGCCTCCCACCGCGGCGCATTCGCGGGCCCGCCGTCGCCCGCCTCCAGACTGGCGTGCTGCGAGATGTTGAGCAGCACGCCGAGCGCGAGCAGATTGATGAGCAGCGACGACCCGCCCGCGCTCACGAGCGGCAGGGTGATGCCCTTCGTCGGCAGGAGTCCGAGCACGACGCTGATGTTGACGAAGGCCTGGATGACGATCATGGCCGTCAGGCCCAGGGCCAGAAACGCCCCGAAGCCGTCCGGCGCCCGCATCGCAGCCCGCAGGCCGCGCCACGCGATCACGCAGAAAGCGAACAGGACGACCGTGGCGCCCGCGAGGCCCAACTCCTCGCCGATCACCGCGTAGATGAAGTCCGTGTGCGGTTCCGGGAGGTAGAACAACTTCTGGACTCCGCCCATCAACCCGCGTCCCGTGACTCCACCGGTGCCCACCGCAATCAGGGACTGGATGATGTGGAATCCGTCGCCGAGCGGATCGGCCCACGGATCCAGGAACGCCAAGAGCCGTCGGCGGCGGTAATCGGCCGACATCAGGATGACGTACAGGGCCGGCAGGCTCAGCAGGGCGGCGCCGATCAGGTATCGGTAGCTCAGGCCGGCGGCGAAGACCATGAGCCCGGCGACGGCGACCAGCGAAATCGCCGTGCCGAAGTCCGGCTCGAGCAGGATGAGGCCCACCGGGACGACCAGGATCATCCCGATGGGCAGCAGCGAATACCTGATCTCGTTCACCCGGTGCATGCGCCGCTCGAGCGTGACGGCGGTGAACAGGATGACGGCGAACTTGGCGAGTTCCGAGGGCTGGATGCCGAAGCCGCCGATGGCAAACCATCGGCGCGCGCCGTTGACCGGGCGGGAGAACAGCACGGCGATCAGCAGGATGGTGACCACGGCGAGCAGCGTCCAGATGAACCGGTCGTTGCGGTACGTCCGGTAGTCGACGCGCATGACCAGGTACAGCAGCGCGACGCCCAGCAGGACCCAGAGGACCTGCTTGATCACGAACAGGGACGGCGCCTGGAATCGCTCGAGCGCCATCATCGCCGAGGCGCTATAGACCATGACGACGCTGGTGCACACCAGCGCCAGCGTCGCGATGAAGAGCCACTTGTCAGACTGCAGTTTCCGCGCCATACTTTGCGCCCCTAAAGTGCGTCGGCCGAACGTTCGAAACTAGGGGCCGAGCCGTCAGCAGTCGTCAGACGATCGGAGGAATGGGACACCAGTCTCGCCGGCCGGGGTAGCCTGCGCTCCCAGCGACCGGCTCCTATTCGCGCCCTCTCGATCTGACGACTGCTCACGGCTCGGCACGTGTCGTTCGTTGGTCTTCTCGCGTCTTGCGCTCCAAGAGCTCCCGCACCGCGTCCTTGAACCGGCGCCCCCGGTCGGCGTAGTCCACGAACATGTCGAAGCTCGCGCATGCCGGCGCGAGCAGCACGACGCCGTCTGGCCGCGCCCGCTCGCAGGCCCTGACGACGGCGTCGTTCATCGACTCCACTTCCTCGTACGGCAGCAGGTCGGCCAGCGCCCGGCGGATCAGGGGGCGCGACTCGCCGATCGCGATCACACCCCTGCCCCGCTCGGTCAAGGCGGGAGCGAGATCGCCGAAGTCGCCGCCCTTGTAGCGCCCTCCGATGATGGCCACCACACGGTCGAAGCTCTCGATCGAGCGTCGCGCGGCGTCGATGTTGGTGGCCTTGGAGTCGTTCACGAACCGCACGCCTCCCAGCGCGCCGACGTGCTCCATCACGTGCTCGAGTCCCGTGAAGCCTTCGAGCGCGCGCGCCATCGACTCTCCACTCGCGCCCGCGACGCGGCTGATGGCCGTGGCCGCCGCGACGTTGCTCAGCATGTGGCGTCCCGGCAGCCGGATCGCGGAGACGGGGACGAGCGGCACCCGACCCTCCGACGTGCGCTGCCAGATGAAGTCGCGATCGACGAACACCGCGGCCTGCGCGATGCGATCGACCGCATAGTCGAAGCGCTGGCCGCGGCTGCCCGCCGCCATGGCCAGCGCGGGCGGATCGTCGCCGTTGACGACGGCCCAGTCCTCGGCCCGCTGATTCGCGAAGACGCGGGCCTTGGCCGCCCGGTAGCCGGCCTCGCTCGCGTGGCGGTCCAGGTGGTCGGGCGAGAAGTTGAGCAGTGCGGCGATCCAGGGGCGGAATGTGTCGGTCGCCTCGAGCTGAAAGCTGCTTGCCTCGATGACGTGCACCGTCTGCGCGGTGGAATCCTCGACCTGCGCACTCAACGGGACACCGATGTTCCCTCCGATCACCGCCCGCCGCCCCGCCGACACCAGCATGCGCCCCACCAGCGTCGTCGTCGTCGACTTGCCCTTGGTTCCGGTGATGGCCACGATGGGCCCGCGCAGCCAGCGGGATGCGAGCTCCATCTCGCCGATCACCGGCACGCCTCGGCGTCGCGCCTCGGCCACGGCCGGCAGGTCGCTGGGGACGCCAGGGCTCGTCACGACGAGGTCGGCGTGTGCCAGGGCGCCCGGGGCGTTGGAGCCCAGCTCCAGCCGGACCCCCGCGTCCTCGAGACGCCGGGCCTCGTCGATGTCGGCTCGGACGTCGCTCAGCGTCACTTGCGCACCTCTGCGAACCAGCAGCGCCGCGGCAGCCAGCCCGCTGCGCGCCGCCCCGACGACGACCACGCGTGCTCCAGTGACGGTGAACTCCGGCATCTCCCTCTCACCGCAGTTTCAGCGTCGTGAGGCTGAAGAGGGCGAAGACGATCGCGATGATGACGAACCGCGCGATCACCTTGGGCTCCTCCCAGCCGATCAGTTCGAAGTGATGGTGCAGGGGAGCCATGCGGAACACCCGATGGCCGGTGAGCTTGAACGACGTCACCTGCACGATCACGGACAAGGCCTCGAGCACGAACACACCGCCGACGAAGACCAGGAGCAGCTCCTGCTTGATGAGAATGGCCACGGTGCCGAGCGCGCCGCCCAGCGCGAGGGAGCCCACGTCCCCCATGAAGATCTCGGCCGGGTGCGCGTTGTACCAGAGAAACCCCAGGCTGGCGCCGACCAGCGCGCCGCAGAACACGGTCAGTTCTCCGGCCTGCACGAAATGGACGAGCAGGAGGTAGGAGGCGAGAATCGCGTGACCGGTGACGTAGGCGAGCGCGGTAAAGGCCGCCGCGGCAATCGCAAAGGTGCTGATCGCGAGGCCGTCCAGGCCGTCGGTCAGATTGACGGCGTTGCTCGCCCCAACCAGGACGAATGCGGCAAACGGCACGTAGAACCAGCCGAGGTCGGGGATGAGCTGCTTGAAGAACGGAAAAATGAGGCGCGTGTTGTAGAGATTGTTTGCCGCCATCCACATGAGCACGAGGCCGACGGCCAGCGCCACGACGATCTGCAGACCCAGTTTCTGGCGCGCCTTCAGGCCGCCGGAGGATCGGCGTGTGATCTTGAGATAGTCGTCAAGCAGGCCGATGCCACCAAACGCGCCCGTCGCCAGCACCGCGATCCACACGTAGACGTTGGTCAAATCGGCCCAGAGCAGCGTCGGGCCCAGCGCCGCGGCCAGGATCAACAGTCCACCCATCGTCGGGGTCCCGGCTTTGGCGTGGTGGCTCTGCGGGCCTTCGTGCCGAATGACCTGACCAATCTGGAACTCGCGCAGACGCCGGATCAGCCAGGGGCCGAGAACGAGGCTGATGAACAACGCCGTGATGCTCGCCGCCGCGGTACGAAACGTGATGTACCGCGCCACGTTGAACACCGGCACCTGGGGGTAGAACGCGAGCAGGAGGTGGAACAGCATCAGGAGCACGCCTCCGTGATGCGTTGGACGACTTCGTCCGTGCGCACACCGCGCGATCCTTTGACAAGCACGAGATCGCCAGAGGCGATCCAGGAGGTGATCAGGTCGGAGGCCGCCGCGCTGTGAGGCGCCCACGTGACATGCGCGGCCGGCATGCCGTGCTCGACCGCCGCCTCCGCCATCGCCTGGGCCGGGGCTCCGCCCACGGTGACCAGGCAATCGAGGCCCGCGCCGGCGGCCAGCCTTCCCGACTCCCGGTGCAGGGCGAGCGCGTGATCGCCCAGCTCCAGCATCTCGCCGAGCACCGCGGCCTTTCGGCGGGCCCCGGACGCGCGGCTCAGCAGGTCGAGGGCGGTTCGGAGCGCGGCGGGGCTCGAGTTGTAGGAATCGTCGAGCACGGTCACGCCACTCGCCAGCTTCAGCACCACGCCTCGATGAGGCGCGGGCCGCAAGCCCCGGCACCGGGCGGCGCACTCGGGCAGCGGCACGCCAAGCTCGACGGCCACGGCGACGGCCGCGAGCACGTTCGACAGATGGCCGCGCCCAGCCAGCGGAACGTCGGCGCTCACCGCGCCAACCGGTGTATGAACCCTGATCGCCGCGCCTTCCATTCCGCGGTCTTCGAGGACCTCCCCGCGCACGTCGGCGTCCGGCGAGGCGCCGAACGTGATGGTGCGACCGGGGAACCCAGCCACACGGGCACCGATGCGCGGGTCATCGGCATTGCACACCAGCACGTCGGCTGCGGTGGCGCCCTCGAGGATCTCCGCCTTCGCGTCGGCGAGAGCGTCCACCGACGGGAACTGACCGAGGTGCGCGTCACCGACGTTGATCCACACGCGGATCTCGGGTTCGGCGAGGCTCACGAGCAGCCGGATCTCGCCGGCGTGGTTCATGCCCAGCTCCATCACGGCGATGTCGGCGCCGTGCCGAAGCTCCAACAGCGACAACGGAAGGCCGAGGTGGTTGTTCAAGTTGCCCCGGTTGCACACGACCCGCCCTGCGTCTCCCAACAGCGTCGCGATCGCCTCCTTCGTCGTCGTCTTTCCGGCGCTGCCGGTGATGGCCACCATCGTCGCCCCGGAGGCCCTGCGGACGTGACGGCCCAGTGCCTGGAGCGCCCGCGTGGTGTCCTCGACTTCGATCCGCACGGCAGCGCGCCGCGCCCGGTCGTCGGTCCGAGCGTGTCCGGCATCGGCCGCCCGGTCCGCCGCAGGCGCCTCGCCGGTCGCGCCCGGTGCACCGGTCTGCACCACCGCTCCCGAGGCCCCGCGGGCGAGTGCGTCGCCGACAAACGCATGGCCGTCCCGCGCGGCCACGATGGCAAAGAAGAGATCGCCGGGTTGCAGGGTGCGCGAGTCGATCGCAAACCCATCGATCACATGCCCCGGGTCGCCAGCCACGAGCTGTCCGCCGGTGGCCGCGGCAATCACGGTCGCTGTCAGCACCATCGCGCCGCCCACTCAGTGCGTCCTCGCCGGCCGCACGCGGCGTCGGTCGAGCGCGGCCCGCGCGACCTCGCCATCGTCGAAGGGCAGGACCCGATCGCCAATCTGCTGGTACTTTTCGTGGCCTTTCCCCGCCACCAGCACCACGTCGCCCTGCTCGCTCATCGCGATCGCCCGCTCGATGGCCTCACGGCGATCGACGACCGCGAGGATCGCAGGCTCCCGGTTGCCCGTCTGGCTGCCTGCCTGCGTGCCTCGTTTGATGTCGTCGACGATCCGCGCGGGGTCCTCGGTGCGCGGGTTGTCCGAGGTGATGATCACGACGTCGCTCAGTCGAGCCGCGACCATCCCCATCAGGGGCCGCTTGGTCGTGTCGCGGTCTCCTCCGCACCCGAACACGGTCACCAGCCGGCGGGTGGCCAGCGGGCGTGCGGTTTCCAGCAGATTGCGCAACGCGTCGTCGGTATGTGCGTAGTCGACGACCACGGTGACGTCATCGTCCGGTGAGGACACCACTTCAAACCGGCCCGGCACGCCCTGGAGCGCGCCGACCCCTTCGGCGATGGCCGACAGCGGTAATCCGAGCGACACGGCCGCCGCCGAGGCCGCGAGGATGTTCGACACGTTGGGTCGGCCGACGAGTGCCGACGTGACTTGGACGGCGCCGATGGGGGTGAGCACGTCGAACGTGAGCCCGCCCAGCGTGATGTCGAGCGGGCCCGGCGTGACATCAGCCGCCCGAGTGATGGCAAAGGTCACCGTGCGCGGGCAGATGGAGATCAGCGATTCGCCACGGGGATCATCGAGGTTGACGACGGCCGGCGCCTCCGCGGGCAGCATCTCGAACAGCCGTCGTTTGGCCCGGAAGTAGGCCTCCATGTCCTCGTGAAAGTCGAGGTGATCGCGGGTGAGATTGGTGAAGATCCCCGCGGCGAATCGCATGCCGTCCACGCGCTTGAGGACCAGTGCGTGCGACGACACCTCCATGACCGCGGCGTGACACCCCTGCTTGATCATCTCGTCGAGCGACTGCTGCAGATCAGGCGCCTCTGGCGTCGTGCGGGATGCCTCCCGCTCCACGTCGCCAATCCGATAGGCCACCGTGCCGAGCAGGCCCGCGCGACGGCCGGCCGCGTCGAGCATCGAGGCAAGCAGGTACGACGTCGTGGTCTTTCCGTTCGTGCCGGTCACCCCGACAACCGGCATTCGTCGACTCGGGTGGTCGAAGAAGGCATCGGCGAGCAACGCCAGCGCCAGTCGCGCATCGCCGACCTCGAGCCACGGGGTCGTGACGCCGGGGAGACGAGGGCGCTCGGCAAGAATCAGCGCCGCTCCGCGCTGGTCGGCCTGCGGGGCGAAGGCGATCCCGTCAGCCTTGAGGCCTCGAAGGGCGACGAAGACACACCCGGGGACGGTCCGGCGGGAATCGTGGGTGACCGCGGTGACCGGCGTGTCATGCGCGAGATCACCCGCCGTCCGGGTGTCGGTCACCAGATCCCGCAATGCCTCGAAGACGCCGCCGACGGTCACTGTTGAGCTCCTGCCGCGGCACCCAGGCGGGCTGGATCGCGGTCGAGGATCAGCGTGCAGGTCGTGCCCGGCTCGAACGGGGATCCGGGCGGAGGTCTCTGTTGGACCACGACGCCCGTGCCTTCGAGTCGCGCATTGAGCTTGAGCCTGCCGAGCGTGCGCAGCGCGTCGCGTGCGCTCATGCCCCGCAGGTCGGGCACCACGGCGGCATCCCCGGCGTCGAGGGCGAGCGTCACGATTGCCGGCACGCGCCTGGCGGAGGCGGCCTGCGGCCGGGGGACCTGTCCGCGCCTGGCCACGACGACTGGTGGGGCGGGCGTGAGATTGGGAGCCACGCCGGTATGGCGCAGCGCCGCTTCCGCGATGCGCTTGAAGATCGGCGCCGCGACGGCGCCGCCGGTGTCCGACGCGACGCGCGGTGTGTCGATCATGACGATCATCGTGAGCGCCGGATTGCGCGACGGCACGAACCCCAGGAACGACACGTTCTGCTGCGAACCCGAGTAGCGTCCGTTGACGAGCTTGTCGGCCGTCCCGGTCTTGCCCGCCACCGTGAATCCGGGAATCTGAGCCGCCTTCCCCGTGCCGGCGGTCACCACCCGCTCGAGGATCGGAACGACCAGCTCGGCCGTCTCGGCGCTGATGGCGCGCCGCACGACCTTGGGTTCCACCCGCGTGCGCACGCCGTCGCGGATCACGGCCCGGACGATGCGGGGCTCGATCCACGTGCCGCCGTTGGCCACGACGCTCATCGCGGCCGCCATCTGAAGCGGCGTGACGCCGACTTGATAGCCCATCGACACCGAGGCCAACGCGCTGTCGTCGAGCCTGGCGGGATTCCACACGATGCCTGGGCTCTCGCCGGGGAAGTCCGGAGAGGTCGGCCGGCCGAAGCCGAAGCGGTTGACGTAGAGTCCCAGCCGCTCCGGCCCGAGCCGCAGGCCGATCTTGATCGCGCCGACGTTGCTCGATTTCACGATGACGTCGGTGAACGACAGCACGCCGTAGTTGTGGCCGGCGAACTCGTCGATGACGCGGCTGCCGAACCGAATCGTGCCGGGACTCGTGTCGATGAACACGTCCGGCGACATGACGCGTTCCTCGAGCGCCGCTGCGACGGTGACGACCTTGAACGTCGAGCCGGGCTCGTAGAGATCCTGCACGGCCCGGTTGCGCCGCTCGGCATCGTTCGAGGCGTTGAACGCGTTGGGATTGAACGTCGGCCAGTTGGCGAGCGCGAGGATCTCGCCCGTCCGCGGGTCCAGGACGACGGCGCTTCCTGCGTCGGCCCGGTTCTCGAGCACGCCGACGCGCAGTTCGCGCTCGACGATGTGCTGCAGCTGCTCGTCGATGGTCAGCTCGAGCGAGCCACCGCTGGTCGGCGCCCGCTCCAATCGGCCGAACGCCTTGCGCCGCGCGTCGGTCTGGACAATCAGCGTGCCCTCACGGCCGCGCACGACCTTGTCGTAGGCAGCCTCCAGGCCGCCGAGGCCGACGTTGTCGAGCCCCACGTAGCCGAGCAGGTGGGCGCCGAGCTCCTTGTTGGGATAGAACCGACGGCTTTCCTTCATGAACCCGATGCCGTCGAGTCCCAGTGCCGCAACCTGACGGGCCTCGAGCGGCGTGACCCGCCGTTTGACATAAGTGAAGGCGCGCTGCCCTGTCAGGCGGTCGACCAGCACCCGGCGGTCCCTGGCGTCGCAGCCCTGCAGCGCGCGGCACAACGCGGCGGCGGTGGAGGCCGGATCGTCGATCTCATTCGGGACGGCGTAGACGGTGTCTGCGTCGACGCTGTAGGCCAGCAGGCGGCCCTGTCGATCGAGAATCTCGCCGCGCTTGGCCGGCGCGGTGACGGTCCGCATCTGCTGCCGTCCGGCGCGGCTCGTCAGCTCCTCGTGCTGCACGACCTGCAGGTAGACGAGCCGCAGCTGAATCGCCGAGGTCCACACGGCCAGCATGACCGCCGTCACGAGCAGACGGCTGCGAATGGTCGCTCGCCAGTTGAACGCCGATTCAGCCACGGTCCTGACCTCGTGTCGGACGTCAGCGGGCCGCGGCGACGAGGGCCCGCGTTCCCGAATCGGTCGGCGTGACTCGCTCGAGCACGACGGCCTCCGTGGCGGCCGGGGCGATCATGCCCATCTGGCCGATCGCGAGCTTTTCGATGCGCTGCGGCGCGCGCAGCGTTTCGATCTCGAGTCGCAGATGACGGTTGATCTCCTGCTCGGTGGCCCGCTCACGCTGCATCTGTTCGAGCCGATAGCCATGCCGCAGCAGCTCGAAGTGCTGCCACGCGGAGAACATGGCCACCAGCACCAGCAGCGCGCCGATGCCGACCGCCTGCCAGATCTCGCGCTGGCGGCGCTCGTCCAGCTCGCGGACAATCGGGTTGTTCCGGACGTCTTTGCGAATGGCGTAGTCGAAGGTCTCGGTCTTGTCCATCACGTCCGCTCCACTGCGCGCATCTTCGCGCTCCGGGCCCGTGGGTTCGCCACGCGCTCTTCGTCCCGAGGGGTGATTGGCCGCTTGGTCAGCACCCGACACTCCGCGAGCGATCGAAACGTGTGCTTGACGATCCGATCCTCGAGCGAGTGGAACGAAATCACCGCCAGCCGCCCCGCCTCGTTCAGCCGCCCCGCCGTCATCCGCAAGAACTGCTCCAGGCCGTCGAGCTCCTGGTTCACCCAGATCCGAAGGGCCTGAAATGTCCGCGTCGCCGGGTCGATCCGTTGCCAGCCCCGCGACGGCACCGCGCGCCGCACCAGGCCGGCCAGCTGCCCGGTGGTCTCGATCGGCTGCACGCCGCGGGCCGCGACGATCACCCTCGCGATGCGCCGCGCGTGCCGTTCTTCACCGAAGCGAAAGATGACATCCGCCAGGTCGGATTCATCCACGCTCGCCACCCGCGCCGCGGCGGTCTCGCCGCTCGACGTGTCCATGCGCATATCGAGCGGCTCGTCGCGCCGAAAACTGAATCCTCGGCCTTCGGCGTCGAGTTGCATCGAGGAGAGGCCCAGGTCGACCAGGGCCCCGTCGATCAATCTCACCCCGCGGCGATCCAGGACCGACGCGAGATCGCGATAGTCCGCGTGCACCAGCTCCACGCGGTCGTGCCACGCCGCGAGGGTCTCGGCCGCCACCGCCAGCGCCGCGCGGTCGCGGTCCAGGCCGACCAGTCGCGTCGCGCCGTGCGTCAACAGCGCTCGTGCATGACCGCCCGCGCCTACCGTGGCATCGACGAAGACCCCGCCACGGCCCGGCTGCAGCGCGTCCAGCACCTCCGCCAGCAGCACGGGGCGGTGCAGCGGCGATGGCCCCGCGTCACCATCGGCGCCCTCGCCCCGCCTCGGCTCGTCAGACGCCAAACTCCGCCATGTCCTTCGAGTCCGCGGCCGTGAACGGTTCTCGCAAGAGCTTGGCGACGAAGCGATCGTGGTTCCACACCTCCAGGAAGTTCTGCTTGCCCAGCACATCGACTTCGCCGCTCATCTGGGCGCTGTCCCGCAGCCGCTGATGGATCAGCACGCGACCCTGTGGATCCAGTTCCGCCATCTGGCCGTAGAAGTTCACGCGATCGAGGAACCGCGTCCGCGTCGGATGCGTCGACGGCATCTTCGCCACGCGCGCTTCGATCTCGAGCCAGACCGCCATCGGATACACGTGCACCGACTCGCCGCTGACGCTCGTCACAAACAGCTCGCGTCCGTGGTCCTGGATGATCAGGTCCCGGAAGGCGGTCGGTACCTTCAACCGGCCGCGGTCGTCGATCTTGGCGGGAGCGTTACCCCGTAGCACCCAAAAACTCCATCAAAGTCCACAAAGGTCCATCGGATAGTAGAAGACGAGGCGAAGCTTGTCAATGTGAAAGCCTGGGCAAGTGCTTCTAGAGCCTCAACTTACGTCTGATTTTCGCCCCTGGCAGAGCCATGCGTCAAAATTATGACTAGCCGTCCCCGGAGCCGGGCGGTTCCGGCCTGCGTGGTAGCATTGGCGGTTTGTGTTACACGCTGCCCTGATTGGCTGGCCAGCCACCGGCAAGTCCACGCTGTTTCGACTGATGACGAGTGCGCGGGAGGTGCCGCGAGGGCATGGGAAGGCTGAAACCGCCATCGGCATCTCGAGCGTCCCGGATGAGCGGCTCGATCGCCTGACCGCGATGTACAACCCGCGAAAACGCGTGCCGGCGACCATCGAGTTCACCGACGTGGTCGCGCCGGGACCGACCGGCGCGGCGGCGCTGGTCGATGTCGCCGGGTTCAAGACCGCCGACGCGCTCGTGCACGTCATCCGTGCCTTCGAGGATGATGCCGTGCCGCATCCGGCGGGTTCGGTGGACGCCGCCCGGGACGCGCAGGCAATGGAAGATGAGCTCATCCTCGCCGACCTGGGGGTGGTGGAGCGTCGTCTCGAACGCCTCGAGAAAGATGCCAAGAAGCAGCGATCGGCGGAGCTCGACCGCGAACGCGATCTGCTCGTCCGCTGCAAGACAGCACTGGAGGAGGGCCAGCCGTTGCGCGCACTCGGGCTGAGCGGCGACGACTCGCGGCGGCTCCGCGGGTTCCAGCTGCTGTCGGCCAAGCCTTTGCTCGTCGTGATCAACATGGGGGAAGCGGACGTGGGCGCGGCGGCGGAGGTGGCCACGGCGGCGCGGCACACGGGGCTGGGACCGTTTCTCTCCCGCGCCGCGACCGGGGCCGTGCCGGTCTGCGCGAAGATCGAGCTGGAAATGGCGGCTCTCGATCCCGCCGACGCGCAGGCGTTCCTGGCCGACCTCGGGTTTGCCGAGTCCGGGCTCGACCGCGTCATTCGGGCCAGCTACGATCTTCTGGGCTACCTTTCGTTTTTCACGGTCGGCGAGGATGAGTGCCGTGCGTGGTCGATTCCGCGCGGGACGGTCGCCCAGGAAGCGGCGGGCGAGATTCACAGCGACATCGCCCGCGGCTTCATCCGGGCCGAGGTCGTCGCCTACGACGCCCTGGTCGCGCGCGGCACCATGCACGCTTGCAGGGAACACGGCGAGGTTCGTCTCGAGGGCAAGGAGTACGTCGTTCGGGACGGCGACGTGATCAACTTCCGCCACGCCACATAGGCATCACGCATGTCGGTAGGCACAGTGCTCGTTTGCGAGACGCAGGTTCCGCTGGTACGCGGGGGCGCTGAACTGCTGGTGGAACAGCTCGTCACCGAACTGCGGCGGCGCGGCGTTGCGGCCGACCGCGTGTCGCTGCCGTTCAAGTGGTATCCCAAGGACGAGATCCTCGCGCACGCGGGGGCGTGGCGCATGCTCGATCTCAGCGAAAGCAACGGGCGGCCCATCGATCTCGTCATCGCGACGAAGTTCCCCACCTATTTCGCGCGCCATCCGCGAAAGGTCTGCTGGCTGGTGCACCAGTACCGCGCCGCGTACGAGCTGTGCGGAACCTCGTACAGCGACTTCGGCCATGACGAGCGCGACGTCGCGCTGCGGGATCAGCTGATGGCGCTGGACGAAGCGATGCTGCAGGAATGCGCCGGCCTGTACACGATTTCGCGCACCGTGTCGGCGCGCCTCGAGATGTACAACGGCCTGGCCTCGACGCCGCTGTATCATCCTCCGCTCATCGGTCCACGGCTGACGCCGGGCACGTATGGCCACTACGTGTTGTCGGTGGCCCGCCTCGAGCGGAACAAGCGCGTCGACCTCGTCGTCCGCTCGCTGGCCCACCTGCCCGGGCACCTGCGGCTGCTCGTCGTGGGCGACGGCAGCGACCGCTCGAACGTCGAACGGCTGGCGGCCGAGTGCGGCGTGGCCGATCGGATCACGTTCACGGGCAGCGTCAGCGACGACGCGCTAGTCGAGCTCTACCGCGACGCCCTCTGCCTGGTCTACGTCCCGTTCGACGAAGACTATGGACTCGCCACGCTCGAAGCGTTCCTGGCGGCCAAGCCGGTCGTCACGGCGCGCGACTCCGGCGGGACGCTCGAGTTCGTGCGCGACGGAGTCAACGGACTCGTCACCGATCCTGATCCGCTCGCCATCGCCGAGGCCGTGGCCAGGCTCGACGCCGACCGCTCGCTCGCCGCCTCGCTCGGGAGCGCGGGTCACGACACGGCTCGGGCCGTGACGTGGGACGCGGTCATCGAGCGGCTCCTGAGCCATGGCTGACGCCACGGCCACGACCATCGTCATTCCGGCCTGCAACGAGGCCGCCAGTGTCGGGCTCGTCGTGCAGGAACTCCTCGCCAGCGCGCGCTGGAAGGAGATCATCGTCGTCGACGATGGCTCGACCGACGACACGGGAGCGCAAGCGCGGGCCGCGGGGGCGCGAGTGGTCCGACACCCATACCGCAAGGGCAACGGCGCCGCGGTCAAGTCAGGCGTTCGGCATGCCACGGGCGACTGGGTGTTGATCGTCGATGCCGACGGGCAGCATCCTCCGGCCGCCGCCTGCGCGCTGGTGGAGCCACTCGGAGTTTACGACCTCGTCGTCGGCGCGCGGTCGCGCGGGACTCAGGCTTCGACCATGCGCCGTTGGGGCAACGATCTCCTCAACGCGCTGGCGGGCTATCTGTCCGGCCATCGCATACCCGATCTGACATCGGGATTTCGAGCCGCTCGTCGCGACTGCCTGATCGAGTTCCTTCACCTGCTGCCCAACGGCTTCTCCTCGCCGACCACGACGACGCTGGCGTTCTTGCGCGCGGGTTACAGCGTGCACTTCGTGCCCGTCGAGGCGCGCCAGCGTGCCGGCCGGTCGAAGATTCGCCTCGCCAGGGATGGCCCGCGATTCTTCGTCATCCTGCTCAAGGTCGTGACGATCTTCAGTCCGCTCAAGATCTTCGTGCCCATCAGCGCGGCCGCCCTCGCGCTCGGCGTGACCTACGGGGTCTGGACAGTGATTCGCCAGTCGCGCATTCCCAATGGGGCCGTCCTCCTGCTGATGTTCGCGGTCATGGTGTTCCTGGTCGGCCTGGTCTCCGAACAAGTGTCCGCCCTGCGGTTCGAAGGCGCCGCGCGCCCACGCGAGCAGGCTCCGAGCGAGGAGCCACCCGCGGTCGAGCGGCCGTCGCGGGCAGGCCGCCGATGACGGCCCTCGTCCTCGTCCCGACCTACAACGAACGCGAGAACCTGCCTCTCGTCGTGGCGGGGGTCCTGTCCCACTCCGACACGCAAGTGCTGGTGATCGACGATGCGTCGCCGGATGGCACGGGGGCGGTGGCCGACGCGCTGGCCGATCAGCATCCAGGCCGCGTCTTCGTGATGCACCGCCGCGGCGCACGGGGGCTTGGCCGCTCGTATCTCGACGGCTTCCGCCGTGCGTTGGAGACGACCGCCGACGTCGTGTGCCAGATGGACGCCGATCTCTCGCACGACCCGAAGTTCCTGCCTTCGCTGATCGCCGCTGTCGCCCGCGGTGCCGATCTCGTGATCGGATCACGGTACCGCGCAGGCGGCCGCGTGGAGAACTGGCCGTTGCGCCGGGTGTTGCTCAGCGCGGTGGCCAACACGTACATCCGTGTGGTCACCGGGCTGCACGTGCGCGACTGCACGAGCGGGTTCCGGTGCTGGCGCCGCGATGCACTCGCGCGGCTGCCGCTCGATGCCATCACGACGGAGGGGTATGCCTTCCTCGTCGAGGTCACGTTTCAGGCGGCCGCGGCCGGCCTTCGAATCGACGAATCGCCGATCGTGTTCGTCGAGCGGCGGCTGGGAACCTCGAAGCTGTCGAGCGGCGTGCTGTTCGAGTCCTTGATCGCGCCGTGGCGGCTGGCGCTGGCCCACGGGCGCGTGCGACGCCCGCGAGGCGGGCGTGACTGATCCCGGAGGCCCCCGGGGCCTGGATGCGAGGCCTCCGCTCACGCCATTCGCGGTGGCGGCGGGCGAACGTCCAGGCGTGCTCCGTGCTGGCAGGGTGCCCCGCCCGACGAGTACAATTCAGCCGTTCCGATGAGCGTGTCCCCCAGCCCGCCCACGCCAGGCCTCAGCGTGTTTTTTCCCGCCTACAACGACGGCGGGACGATCGCGAGCCTCGTCATCGCCGCGGTGCAGACGGCCGGGGCCCTCACACCGGATTTCGAGGTCATCGTGGTCAACGATGGCAGTCAGGACGGCACGCCGCAGATTCTCGATGAGTTGGTCGAGCTCTACCCAGGTGTCGTCCGCGTCGTTCACCACGAAGTGAACCGCGGCTATGGGGGCGCGCTGCGCAGCGGCTTTGCCGCTGCCACCAAGGAGCTGGTGTTCTACACGGACGGCGATGCGCAGTACGATCCGACCGAGATGCGGCTGCTCTGGGACGCTCTCACGCCCGAAGTGCAGTGGGTCAACGGGTACAAGATCAGCCGATCGGATCCGATGCATCGCATCATCATCGGCCGGGTCTATCATCACGTCGTCAAGCTGCTGTTCGGTTTCACCGTGCGAGACGTAGACTGCGACTTTCGTCTCATCCGCAAGAGCGTGTTCGACGAGGTGCGGCTCGAGAAGAACAGCGGTGTGATCTGCCTCGAGATGATGAAGAAGTTCGATGACGCCGGGTTTCGCGTGGCCGAGGTGCCCGTGCACCACTTCCACCGATCCTACGGCACGTCGCAGTTCTTCAACTTCCGGCGCGTCTTCAAGACGGGCGTGGACGTGCTCAGGCTGTGGTGGGCCCTCGTCGTCCGCAAAACGCACCGCAAGCCTCAAGGGGAGACGGTCGCGGCGTGAACCTTGCCGAGTTCTACCGGGGCCGGAGCGTGATGATCACCGGCGGGCTGGGGTTCATCGGCAGCAACCTGGCTCGTCGGCTCGCCGAGTTCGGCGCGGACATCCTCCTCGTCGATTCCCTCATCCCGGACTACGGCGGCAACCTGTTCAACATCTCGGGCATCGAGGATCGGGTTCGCGTGAACATCGCCGACGTCCGCCAGGCGAGCTCGATGAACCACCTCGTGCGTGACCGCGAGATCATCTTCAACCTGGCCGGGCAGGTCAGCCACATCGACAGCATGCGAGATCCCCACACGGACCTCGAGATCAACTGTCGAAGCCAGTTGACGCTGCTCGAAGCCTGCCGTCGTCACAACGTCGGGACCAAGGTGGTGTACGCGAGCACGCGACAGATCTACGGCCGGCCGGCCATGCTGCCGGTGACCGAACAACACCTGGTGCGGCCGACCGACGTCAACGGCATCAACAAGGCCGCTGGCGAGTACTACCACCTCGTCTACAACGACGTGTTCGGCGTGCGGGCCACGTGCCTGCGCCTGACCAACGTGTACGGGCCTCGGCAGCTGATCAAGCACAACCGGCAGGGCTTCATCGCCTGGTTCATCCGCCTGGCGCTCGAGGACCAGGAGATCCAGGTCTTCGGAGATGGATCGCAGGTGCGCGACTTCCTGTACGTCGAGGACGCGGTCGAGGCGTTTCTCGAGGCGGGCGCGTGTGAGGCGTGCAACGGCCACGCGTACAACGTGGGCGGCGACCAGCACATCAGCCACCGCGACCTCGTGCAGCTGCTCGTGACGCTGGCCGGCTCGGGACGGTACCGCTTCGTCGAGTGGCCTCCCGAGAAGAAAGTCATCGACATCGGCAGCTTCTATGCGGATTCCAGCCTGTTCCGGCGGGTCACGGGCTGGGCGCCGTCGGTTTCGCTGTCGGAGGGATTGACGGCGACCTTTGCCTTCTATCGTGCCCACCTCTCGCGCTACCTCGACGCGGCCACGCCGGCGCCATCCAGATGAGGGTCCGATTCAATGTGCTCGTGCCTGGCGAGGACGGGCCGGCGATCGAGTCGGCGATTCGCCGCGTCCTCGACAGCGGGTGGTTCGTGCTCGGTCCCGAAGTCGAGGCCTTCGAGACCGAGTTCGCCGCCCGGTGCGGCGCGGCTCATGCCGTCGGGGTTGGCACGGGCACCGATGCGATCTCGCTCATCCTCAAGGCCCTGGACATCGGTGCCGGCGACGAGGTCATTACCTCTCCGTTGTCCGCGGCCTATTCGGCCCTCGCCATCATGGCGGCGGGCGCACAGCCGGTGTTCGCCGACGTCGATCCCGAGCGGTTGACCCTGGCCCCGGCGGCGGCCGAGGCGGCGGTCACCTCGAAGACGCGCGCGCTCCTCCCCGTCCATCTGTACGGGCAGGCCGCGGACATGTCAGGGCTGGCCCGTGTCGCCGAACGTCATCACCTCGCCCTCATCGAAGATGCGTGTCAGGCGCACCTGGCCACGGCGCAGGGGCACCCGGTGGGCACCATCGGCGTCGCGGGCGCCTTCAGCTTTTACCCCACGAAGAACCTCGCAGCGCTCGGCGATGGCGGCGCCGTCGTGACCGGGGACCGTGCGGTGGCCGACCGCATCAAACGCCTGCGCAACGGCGGCCAGACGACGAGGTATCGTCACCTGGAGGCCGGCGTCAACAGCCGCCTCGACGAGCTGCAGGCGGCTATCCTGCGGGCGCGCCTGCCGCTGCTCGACGCCTGGACGGCCCGCCGGAGAAGCATCGCCGCCAGCTATCGGCGCGACCTGCGCGGCGCCGCGTTCGTGCTGCCCGCTGAACTGGACGCCGGCCACGTCTATCACTTGTTCCCGGTGTTGAGTCCGGCGCGAGACGCGCTCCAGCAGCATCTCGCCGCCAATGGTGTCGAAACGCTGATTCACTATCCAGTGCCCATTCCCAGACAGCCAGCCCTGCAGTCGGTCGAGTCCGCCAACTGCCCCGTCGCCGAGCGCGTGTGCGCCGAAGTGCTCTCGCTTCCGATGTATCATTCCTTGCCGGACGAATCGGTCGCGCACGTGGTCCGCGCCGCGCAGACCTTCAAACCCTGATCCTCACCACATCATGCGAATTCTCATCACTGGCGGCGCCGGGTTCATCGGGTCGCACCTCGCCGAAGCGCTCCTCGACGCGCGGCACGAGGTCTACATCCTCGACGACCTGTCGACGGGGTCGATTGACAACATCACGCACCTCAAAGGCCGTTCAGGGTTTCACTACACGATCGACACGGTGTTCAACGATCACCTCGTCGCCGAGATGGTGGACCGCGCCGACGTCGTCTTCCATTTCGCGGCCGCGGTCGGTGTGAAGCTGATCGTCCAGGAGCCCGTCCACACGATCGAGACCAACGTCCACGGCACCGAAGTCATCCTGCGGCATGCGGCGAAGAAGAAGAAGCTGGTGTTCATCGCGTCGACCTCCGAGGTCTATGGCAAGAGCGCGTCGGTGCCATTCCACGAAGACGCCGATCTGGTCATGGGCGCGACCTTCAGGCATCGCTGGGCCTACGCGTGCAGCAAGGCCCTCGACGAGTTCCTGGCCCTCGCCTACTGGAAGGAGAAAAAGCTCCCCGTCGTCGTGGTGCGCTTCTTCAACACGGTTGGACCCCGACAGACGGGCCAGTACGGCATGGTCGTGCCGACCTTCGTCCGCCAGGCCCTGGCGGGCGAGCCGATCACCGTCTTCGGCGACGGGACGCAGTCACGAAGCTTCACGTACGTCGGCGACGTGGTCGGTGCCCTGCTCAAGCTCATGGTCGAGCCGCGAGCGATCGGCGAGGTCTTCAACATCGGCAACGTCGAAGAAGTCACGATCGGCGGTCTGGCCGAGCGCATCAAGCTGCAGGCCGGCAGCCAGTCGCCCATCGTGACCGTCCCGTACGACCAGGCCTACGAGGCCGGCTTCGAGGACATGCCACGCAGGGTGCCCGACCTGACCAAGATTCGGGCGCTGATCGGGTACGAGCCCAGGGTGGGGCTGGACGAGATCATCCTGCGCGTCATCGAGGACTTTCGCGCTCGAGCCAGCGAGAACCCCCGCTGACGGGCGTATAATCGTTCGAGCGGTGGCGGGTGTCTGCCCGCACCGTCCCGGTGCTGTTCCTTCAAGGACATACCATGTACCGCCCACTTCTCGCCCTTGCCGTCGTGCTGGTCCTCGCCCAGTCGGTCGAGGCACAGCCCCTGAAACTGGCCATTCAGGATGGGCGGGTGTCGCTCGACGCAACGGCGGTCCCGATTCGGCAGATTCTCGCGGAGTGGGCGCGCGTGGGCGGAACGCGCATCGTGGGCGCGGACAAGATGACCGGGGGGCCGCTCACGCTCACGCTGGTGGACATGCCGGAGCGGCAAGCCCTCGACATTCTGTTGCGAAACGCGGCGGGCTTCATGGCAGCCCCGCGATCGCCTGCGGCCCCGCCGGGAGCGTCCCAGTACGATCGCATCCTCATTCTCGCGACGACTTCGGCGCCAGCACCGGCCGCCGGGGGGGCCGCGCGCGGCGCATCGTCGGCGCCAGTACCCCCGGGTCGACGCCTGCCGCCGAGGCCGCCAAATCTGCCACCGTCACCAGCCGACGTGGCCGACGATGACCCGCCAGAGGCCATGGAGCAGGACGCGGCAGACACCGGGGTCACGCAGCCGGTCTTCACCTTCCCGGCGCCACCGGGACCGGTCGGCGGGAACCCGAGCTTCGTTCCGTTCCAGCCCAATCAACCGATCGGCAACCAGCCGGTGATCACGCTGCAGCCGAACCCGACTGGTCCGCCGTCGGTGTACACCTTCACGCCCACTCCCGACGGCATGGTCGCTCCGCCTTCGTCGCAGCCGGGCTTCACGACCATCGGCTCGCCGACGCCGGGCCTGATCCAGCAGCCAGCAACGCCGACGGCACCGGGTCAGACACCTCGCCCGCCCCCGCGTTGACGACCTGGACGCCGGCCGCGCCGCCAATCATGTCGATGTGCGTGGTCCCTGACTGGCGACGAGACGACCGCCCTGCGTACAATCGGTGATCGACG
This sequence comes from Acidobacteriota bacterium, assembly GCA_052389315.1. Lineage (GTDB taxonomy): Bacteria > Acidobacteriota > Vicinamibacteria > Vicinamibacterales > UBA2999 > JACCSI01. Next base: position 8,362 of record JBQTIE010000072.1, on the reverse strand, counting down.
GCTCGCATGGCAGAAGTCGATCGTTTCCGCCCGGAAGATCGCCGGGGCGTTGAACAGCTGTATCGCCGCACGTTTGGCACGCAAGCCGCGGACGCCGTTCGCCTGCGTTGGGACTGGGCGCGCCGCAATCCCGCCAACCAGGGTGTCGATCCCACGTACTGGATCGTGCGCGAGGGGCCGACGGTGATCGCCGTCTGCTCCCAGATGCCGGTGCGCGTGAGCATTCGAGGACTCGAGGCATCGGGGGCGTGGTCGGCCGACCCACTGGTGGTGGCTGAACGACAACGTCGAGGGCTCGGGGAGGCGTTGTTGCGCACGTGGGATCGCGAGTCGGGCGTCGCCCTCGGCGTGGGGCTGTCCGAAGGGACGAGATACCTGCTCGAGAAGCTCCGCTGGCCAAGTGCTGTCACGCTGCCCTGCCTGGTGAAGCCGCTCAGTCGGCGGGCGCTGCGCCGCCCGACCTGGCCGGTCGCGGTCAATCGCCTGGTGTCGGCGCTCGCCGTGCCTTTCGTCCGCGTCGTCGCCCGCGCGCGTCCGTTGCGCGAACAGGTGGAGGTAGTGCGGCGGTTCGATCGGAGCTTGGACCGGCTCTGGGAACGCGTGGCGCCGCGGCTGGACCTGGCGGTCCGTCGTGACGCGGCGTACCTCAATTGGAAATTCGTCGAAGCCCCGCATGTCCGGTACGCCATCGCGGTCCTCAAGCGCGACGAGGAGCCGCACGGCTATGCGGTGTATCGCCACCTGCGCGAACCGCAGGGCCGAGTCACGCAGATCGTGGACTTTCTCGTCGACCCGGACGACGAACGCGGACTCAAGACATTGCTGCGGTGGGTCGATCGAGAAGCGCGCGCAGAGGACTCCGACAAGATCCGATGCTTTGTGCAGCATGCGAAGTTCCGGCGCGTGCTCCGGCGGTCGGGCTACTTCGTCGTCAAGTCCACGGTGCCGCTGACGGCGAAGGTCAACGCGGTCCAGGTGCCGCCGGATTTCTACGAGGACCCCGAAGGCTGGCATTTCACCTGGGGAGATGCGGATCTGGATCACTAGCGAAGCTGTGCCGCCGTAGCTCCGCCTCGCCGGGGGCAGTGTCGGCTGGCCCGGCCTCCGGCCGGGCGGGAGAATTTGACTCGAGTGATTGGGAATCTGCAGAGTCAAGTTTTCCAGTGGAGCGTATCGCCGGAGTCCCTGGCGGCCGCTCGCCGGCAGTGAGGGCCGACGATCTGGCGGTCTCACGGGGCAACCGTGACTGATTCAGCTGGGAGAGTCCACCAGTACCGGTAGTCTAGAAGGGCGTTCTCATGTCACTCACCAACACGCTCACCGCCGACATTGCCGGGGCCATGAAAGCCAAGGACACCCCACGGCTGATGGCCCTCCGGATGCTGAAGGCCGCGCTGATGAACAAGGAGGTGGAGAAAGGGCGGGGTCTCGAGCCCGCCGAGGACCTCCAGGTCGTGGTGAGCCTCGTCAAGCAGAGGCGCGACTCCATCGTGCAGTTCACGGCCGGCGGCCGCGCCGACCTGGCGGCCAGGGAGCAGGCGGAGATCGGGATTCTGGAGGCCTATCTGCCCCCGGCAGTCGGTCAGGCCGAGCTGGAGGAGGCGATTGCGCAAGCTATTGCGGAGACGGGGGCGGCCAGCCCCAAGGACATGGGGAAGGTGATGAAGGCCGTGATGGCCCGGCTCGCCGGCAAGACGGTGGACGGCAAGAAGGTCAGCGACGCTGTGCGAGCCAAGCTGGCGTGAGGGTCCGTCACCCCGTCGGTCACACGCGTTTGGCTGCCTGGAAATTCGACACAAACATTTCGGCCATACGAAACGTCTATACAGGTGAAAGGCCTAGTCAGCCTCTCACCATCCTCCTTAAGGCCCTCGCCTCACGGCGAGGGCCTCTTGATTTCCCCTGTTCGCAACCTCGGCCCGCGGTCCGGGCGAGCTGCAGCGAGCCGTGGCTGGCTGCATGCTACGCTGGAGCGCGCTTGCCACGACAGCCGCCCTGCGGGCTCACGAGCCGCTGATGCCCGACGCCGCGCCACGCTTGGCCCGATCAGCCGGTCTGTTCGGTCTCGCCACGATGGCCAGCCGACTGCTCGGCTTGGTTCGCGATCAGGTCCTGGCCTTCTACTTTGGCGCGAGCGACGCGATGGATGCGTTTCGCGTCGCGTTCCGGCTTCCCAACCTTGTGCGCGATCTGTTCGCGGAAGGCGCGATGAGTGCCGCCTTCGTGCCCACGTTTGCCCGCGAATTGGCGACGGGCGGCAAGCCGCGTGCATGGCGGCTGGCGCAATCGGTGCTCACGTCCTTGCTGTTGATCACGGGCCTGCTCGTTCTCGCCGGCGTCGTGCTGGCCGAGCCGCTGGTGCGCATGTACGCGGGACACTTTCTCGAGGTGCCGGGAAAGCTCGAACTCACGGTGCTGCTCGGCCGCATCATGGTGCCGTTTCTCACGCTCGTGGCACTGGCGGCGGTGTGCATGGGCATGCTGAACGCTCTCGGACATTTCTTCGTGCCAGCCCTCTCGCCGGCGATGTTCAATGTCGCCACGATAGTCATCGTGATGGCGGGCGTGCCGCTGGCGCCTGGCCTGGGAATCGATCCCATCCTGCTGGTGGCCGTGGCGACGCTGATTGGCGGAATGGGCCAACTGGCGATTCAATGGGGACCGTTGAGGCGCGAGGGGTTTCGCTATCGGCCGCGCGTCGAGCTTCGCGATCCGGCGCTCGGCCGGATCCTGCTGCTGATGGGACCGGGCACGATTGGCCTGGCGGCGACGCAGATCAACGTCCTGGTCAACACGCAATTTGCGTCCGGAGAGGGCACGGGCGCGATTTCGTGGCTCGACTATGCGTTTCGCATCATGTACCTGCCGATCGGCTTGTTCGGGGTGTCGGTCGCCGCGGCGTCGACGCCGGCGTTTGCCCGGCTGGCCGCCGGAGGTGACCTTGCCGCGATGCGCTCGACGGTGGCCTCTGCCATGGGATTGATGCTGGCCCTGAACGTTCCGGCCACGCTTGGGCTCATCGTCTTGGCGCAGCCGATTGTGTCGCTCATCTTCGAACGGGGACAGTTCACCACCTACGACACGGCCGCCACCGCGTTGGCCTTGCAGTACTACGCCCTGGGCCTCGTGGCGTACTCGGTCGTGCGTATCGTGTCTCCGGCCTTCTATGCGCTCAATCGCAGCCGGGTGCCGGTGGCGGCCAGCATCGCGTCGGTGGCCACCAACGTGTCGCTCAACCTCGTGCTGGTGAAGGTCATGGGGTATTCCGGCCTCGCGCTCGGCGCGTCGATGGCGGCCCTTGTCAACGCCGGCGTGCAGGTGGTCATGATGCGTCGCCACCTGAATGGGATGGACGGCTGGCGCATCGGGACCACGTTGGTCAAGGTGACCATCGCGTCGGTGGCGATGGCTGCGGCCGCCTGGGCGACCGAACAATGGCTTCGCGGGTGGCTGCCCGGCCACGCCACGATCGTCCAGGGCGTGCGTGTGGTGAGCGCCATCCTCGTGGCGCTCGTCGTGCTCGCTGCCGCGTCGTCTGTGTTGCGCGTGGGCGAGTTCGAGGAGGCCCGAGCGCTCGTCGTCGGGAGGCTGCGGGGTCGGAAGCGGTGAAGCGCCTCGGTCTACATCCGTCCATCTGGGCCACGGCATCCACGCATTTCGTCGTCGACGCGTATGGCAACATGTACGCGCCGCTGCTGCCGCTGCTGATCCCGCAGCTCGGGTTGTCGCTCAAGACCGTGGGCGTCCTGGCGATGTGTTACCAGCTGGCCAGCTCGGTCTCGCAGCTCGGCTTCGGGGCCCTGGCCGATCGTTGGCGCCCTCGAGTGTTGCTGATGGGGGGCCCCCTCCTTTCCGTGGTCGTCTTGAGTGCGATCGGCAGCGCGACCAGCGTGCCTGCGCTGGCGATTCTGCTGCTCGTCGGCGGTCTTGGCGGAGCGGCGTTCCACCCGCCGGCGGCCGCGCTCGTCCACGCGGTGTCCGGACTCCGCAAGGGCCTCGCGATGTCGACGCACATCTCCGGCGGCTCCCTGGGGTTCTCGCTGGCTCCCCTCGTGTTTGCACCCGCGGTGGCGGCGCTCGGCCGAGGCTGGGCCTGGGCGGTCGCCGTGCCCGGCCTGCTGGCCTTGACCTATACGCTGCGCCTGGTGCATCGCGTGCCAATCCCGATGGATCCCGGTCATCAGCCATGGAGTGCGCTTCGGCCGTACGCCAGACCCTTGGCGCTTCTCTATCTGATCGTCGTGTTACGCACGCTCACGGCGAACAGCCTGTCGGTCTTCCTGCCGGTGCTGCTGACCCAGCAAGGCATGGGCGTCAGCGAGGCCGGCGCGGCCGTGTCGCTGTATCTGTTCGTGAGCACGATCGGCGGGTTTCTCGGCGGACCACTGGCTGATGCCTATGGTCCGCGACGGGTGATCATCTCGACCCTGCTCCTGTCGGTGCCCTTCCTGCTCGGGGGCCAGCTGCTCGCCGGATGGCCGCTGAGGATCGTCATCGCCGTGGGCGGCTTCCTGCTGCAGTCCACCTTGCCGGTGAACGTGACGTTCGGGCAACAGCTGGCTCCGGTCAGTGCGGCCACCGTGTCGTCGCTCATGATGGGCTTTGCCTGGGGCGTCGGGTCGTTTCTGGCGCCTGTGGTTGGCCTCGTTGGCGACCGGCTGGGCTTGAGCGTCGCGCTCTCCATCACGGCCGTGGTCCCCATCCTGGCGGCGGCGGTGGCGCTCCCGCTCCCGGGACATGTGCCTTCGCACGCAGCATCGGAGCCGGCGCCGTTGACGGCGGAACCCAAAGCCTGACGTGTAGTACGCTCTGGAGAGCATGCCGCGGTACCCTCGTTATGGCGAGGTGGCCTACACCTTCGGGCCCGGGAGGCTGACGCCCGCCATCAAGGCGCTGATCGTCACCAACGTCATAGCGTTCCTCGTGTCGCTGGCCGTCCCCGACATCATTGTGCGACTGGGCGTGGTGCCGGCGGCCGTCTTCGAGCGCCTCACGGTGTGGCAGCTCGTGAGCTACATGTTCCTGCACGGCGGCGTGGGCCACCTGCTGATCAACATGCTGTCGCTCTGGATGTTCGGAACCGAACTCGAACGCACGTGGGGGACGCGATTCTTCACGAAGTACTACTTCGTGACCGGGATCGGGGCCGCCTTTACCACGCTGCTGTGGTCGGTGAGCCCGCTGCCGTACGGTGAGAGCTTGTACGACAGCGTGATGATCGGAGCCTCAGGAGCCGTGTACGGCGTGCTGCTGGCCTACGGGATGTGGTTTCCACATCGTCCGATCTATTTGTATTTCGTCTTTCCAATTCCCGCGAAGTATTTCGTCATGATCATCGGTGCCATCGCCTTCCTGTCGTCGATCGGGAGCGGCGGGGGCGGCGTGGCTCACACCGCGCACCTGGGTGGGCTTGTCGTCGGGTACCTGTACCTCAAGGGACTAAGGGGTGGTCCGCTCGACGAACTGAAGTATCGCTGGCTGCGTTGGAAGATGAACCGCGCGCGCCGGCGGTTCGACGTTCATTCGGGGGGCCGCGGCGACGACGCCTGGAAGAGCGACTGGAAGAAACACATCCACTGAGGAAGTCGGCGCCTCGCGCTGTCGCCCCGCTGTCCCGGCGACGGCCGATCGTCCCGTCGGAAGCCTCGGCGCGTCGCGCCGGTCACCCGTCGACGCGGACCTGTTCCTGGAAGTACGTATCGGTGCCGTCGAGCCAGTCCTGTCGAATCGGACTGAACAGGTCGAGCTCGAAGGTGTCCTCCAAGGCTTCGGCCTGATGGGGAACCCAGGAAGGGATGTGCAGCACTTCGCCTTCCCGCACGGTGATCTCTTCCCCGCTGATCAGGAACTTGAGCGCACCCTGCAGGATATAGGTCATCTGCTCGCTCTCGTGGGAGTGCATCGGAACCAGCGCACCGCGCTTGAGGTAGATCTGCGCGAGCATCTCGCGTTCTCCGGTCACGATCTTGCGAGAGATCATCTCGGTGACCTTGTCGAGCGCGATCTCGTCCCAGCGGTGGCGGCGAACCGAAGGTGTGTCCATTGCGTGCAGGTCCTGGATCGTTCTCGCGCGGCGGCGGAACGCGACGCAACTCCCGGTGCATCCAAGAGTTGGCGCGGATTATAGCACTCGGCCGGATGCTATAATTTCGCCCAGGATGAAGGGAGCGACGATGTTGGCCTCGGCAGGCGGCAGGGGCAAGACGTCCACCAGCGCCGTGTCGTCGCGCACGCCGGAAGGCCTGACGCGTGACGAGCTGGTGCGCGCATATCGCACGATGCTGCTCTCGCGACGCCTCGACGACAAGGAAATCCAGCTGAAGAATCAGAGCCTGATCTACTTTCAGATCAGCGGCGCAGGCCACGAGGCCGTCCTCACTGCCGCGAGCTTCCACCTTCGGCCAGGCTACGACTGGTTCTACCCGTACTACCGGGATCGCGCCCTCTGTCTGGGGCTCGGGCTGACGCCTCTCGACATGCTCATGGCCGCAGTCGGCGCGAAAGATGATCCGACTTCCGGCGGCCGGCAGATGCCGTCGCACTGGGGCCACACAGCGCTGAACATTCCGTCGCAGGGCAGCGCCACCGGCACGCAGTGCCTGCAGGCAGTGGGCTGTGCCGAAGCCACGCTGCTCTACGAGCGCATCGAGCAGATCCCGGACCGCGAGCGGCATTTTCATCACGACCAAATCACTTACTTGTCGGTCGGCGAAGGCGCCACGAGTGAAGGTGAGTTCTGGGAGTCGCTGAACTCGGCGTGCACTCGTTCGGCACCGATCCTCTATCTCATCGAGGACAACGGCTACGCGATCTCGGTGCCAGTCGAGGTCCAGACGCCGGGAGGGGATGTCTCGCGCCTCGTCGAGTCGTTTCCCAACCTCAAGGTCCTGCGGTGCGATGGCACCAACTTCCTCGAGAGCTACAAGACGTTGGGTGAGGCCGTCGCCTGGGTTCGCCAGGAGCGCAAGCCGGCCTTCGTGCACGCCAAGGTGATCCGTCCCTACTCCCACTCGCTGTCAGACGACGAGCGGTTGTACAAGACGCCTGAGGAGCGGGAAGAGGAAGCGGCACGGGACCCGCTGCCCCGTATGCGCGCCTGGCTTGCCTCCGAGGGCTTCCTCGAACCCGACGAGTTCGAGCAGCTCGAGACCGAGGTGGACCGCGAGATTGCGCAGGCAGTCGAGCAGGCGCTGGCGGCTCCCAAGCCGGCGCGCGAGTCCGCGGACTGGTATGTGTTCTCGCCGGACGTCGACCCCACGTCCAGCGCCTTCGACACGCCCGCGCGCACCGAAGGCCGAGCGGACACGATGGTCGCCGCCATCAATCGCACGCTGAAGGACGAAATGGCGCGCAACCCCCGGATCGTGATCTTCGGCGAGGATGTCGCCGACACGAGCCGACCCCCTGCACTGGCCAAGGTGCCCGGCAAGGGCGGCGTGTTCAAGGTGACCCACGGTTTGCAGGGCCAGTTCGGATCACATCGGGTCTTCAACGCTCCGCTCGCAGAGGCCAACATCATCGGCCGGGCGGTGGGCATGGCGACGCGGGGGCTCAAGCCCGTCGTCGAGATCCAGTTCTTCGACTACATCTGGCCAGCCATGATGCAGCTCAAGGACGAGATGTCCATGCTGCGCTACCGATCGTCGAACCACTGGTCCTGCCCGATGGTCGTGCGTGTTCCCATCGGCGGATACCTGCGTGGCGGGGCGCCGTATCACAGCCAGTCCGGCGTCAGCATCTTTGCCCACTGCCCCGGCATCCGGATCGTCATGCCCTCGAACGCCGTGGACGCGGCAGGGCTGCTGCGCACGTCGATTCGATGCGCGGACCCGGTGATGTTCCTCGAACACAAGCACCTCTATCGTCAGACCTACAACAAGGGCGCGTATCCAGGTCCGGATCACATGGTCCCGTTTGGCAAGGGTGCGCTTCGCCGGGAGGGCACCGACGTCGCCGTGCTCACGTGGGGCGCCCTGGTCCAGCGTTCGCTGCTGGCGGCCCAGCAGGCCGAGAAGGACGGGCTGAGCGTGGCGGTCTTCGATCTACGGTCGATCATCCCGTACGACTGGGACGGCATCGCCGCGCTCGTCAAGCACACGAACCGCGTGGTCATCGCCCATGAAGACCAGCTGACGTGTGGGTTTGGTGCGGAAATCGCGGCTCGGATCAGCGACGACTTGTTCGGCTACCTCGACGCCCCGATTCGCCGTGTCGCGGCCATGGACTGCCCGGTGGCGTACAGCCCCGACCTGGAAGAGGTCATTCTGCCGCAATCGGGCGACGTCCTTCAGGCCATCCGCGAAATCGCGCGATACTGATCCGCGCGGCCGGCGGCGGTCCGGGAAGCCGGCCGGCTCGTCGA
>JBQTIE010000071.1:0-1949 GCA_052389315.1 Acidobacteriota bacterium | reverse complement strand
TCGAGGAATTCGAGCTGATCAAATCGCACACCCTGGTCGGCGAGTCGCTGTGCGCGAACCTGCGCTCGCTCCAGGCCGTGCGGCCGATCGTCCGATCGCATCACGAGCGGCTCGACGGGTCGGGGTATCCGGATGGCCTCAAAGGCGACGAGATTCCGCTGCTCGCCCAGATCGTTGGGGTCGTCGACGCGTTCGAAGCCATGACCACCCAGCGGCCGTACCGGCGGGCGCAGTCCCGCGAGGAGGCACTCGAACAGCTTCGGGCGGACGTCGCCCGCGGCCGCCGCCGCGCCGACATCGTCGAGGCCCTCGACGGCGTCCTGCACTCGAGATGAACCGTAGGCAGACGGTGCCACGCTGCTCGTGGAAGGGCTGAGGGGCTCCATTTTGTTGACTAACAACCTCTCCGAGCGAGACTTTGGTCGGAGCCCAAGCGGTTTTGTCAAGGAGTGGCAGGCGCCGCCCGACTGGCATGGATATGGCTTCGGGACGCCCGTTCAGGGTCACTCGTGCGCGCCGACGCTCCCCAGGAATCATCGCGCCGACAAGCAGCGGCCTTCCCGCGAGGGTTGGACACTCTGCCAGGCGTGTCCTCGGAAGAGGCGGCCCTCGACCCGTTGAATGCGTTCGCCTCTGAAGACGAGATTGCCCCGGCCAGACCGCCGCAGGCCACCTCCGAGCGACGAGGCAGCGTGCGGATCCGCGGGGTGCACGTTGCGCTGATCGTGCTGTGCGGCGTCATCATCGCCCAAGCCGCCTGGATTCTCGGGACTTGGGGAGCGGGACCTCCCGGGACGCCGGTAGCCGCGGCCTCACTGCCCGCGCCCGCCCCACCGCCGGCCTTGGTTGCTGATCAGCCGGCACAGCGTCAACTCCAGAGTACGCGCGCGACGGTCAGATTGGCGGCCCTTCATGTCAGCACCGAGCCGCCGTCCGTGCAGGTCTGGGTGGACGATCAGGCGCGCGGCGTGTCACCCGTGACGGTTCGCGACCTGGCGGCCGGGCCGCACACCGTGCGCGTGATGGCGGGGGGCACGACCCTCACGCGGGTGGTTCGAATCGAGCCCGGTGTGGACGCCTCCCTGATCGTCTCTCTGCGCGGGCCCGCTGAATTCGCTTCCGGCTGGCTGGCGGTGTCGAGCCCGATTCCCGTCGAGATTGTAGAGAACGGCACGCCGCTTGGTGACACCGACACGCCCCGGATCATGATTGCCGCCGGGCAGCACACGCTCGAGACGTCGAACACCGAACTGGGCTATCGCGCGCAGCACAGCGTTCTGATCACGGCCGGGCAAACCACTGCACTCGCGATTACGCTCCCCAGCGGCAGCCTCTCGGTCAATGCTCTCCCCTGGGCAGAGGTGTGGATTGACGGTCGCCAGGTCGGCGAGACACCGTTGGCCAACCTGTCGGTACCCATCGGTCGCCGGGAGGTGACTTTCAGGCATCCCGATCTGGGGGAACAGCGCCGAACGGTCACGGTCAGTTTGACCGGGGCGACTCGGGTGGGCATCGACCTGAGGAAGGCGCCGTGAGGTCGAGCCTCGCGCCCCGCCTGCTCGCCGTGTTAGCGGTGTCCGTCGTCCCGGCCGTGGCGCAGGAGGACGCGCTGGCGCCAGTGCGGACCATGTACGCGTCGGCCGAGTACGAAACGGCCCTCGCCGAGCTGTCCAGGCTGGCGACTCATCCGGGCGGGCCCTCTCTGGAGATGGATCGATATCGCCTGCTGTGTCTGGTGGCGCTGGGGCGCTCCACGGAAGCCACGACGGTGATCGAGCGTCTCGTGGCCGATCAGCCGCTGTTCGATCCCGCCTCGCTCGAATTGCCTCCGCGCGTGCGCACGGCGTTTCAGGACGCGCGGCAGCGGATCCTCCCGGGCATCGCCCGACGGCTCTACGGCGAGGGTAAGAACGCGTTCGAGAAGAAGGCGTTCGACGAGGCTGCGGTGC
>JBQTIE010000070.1:0-4486 GCA_052389315.1 Acidobacteriota bacterium | reverse complement strand
ATGACGGCCAGGCCGCCGCCGACGCGTTCTGGGGGCCGTCGGTGCACTGGAACACGCACCTCGAACAGTATGTGATGTTGGTGAACCGCGCGAAGAACGAGAACTTCGACAACGAGGGCATCTACGTGTCGTTCGCCAAGACGCTGAGCGAACCGTCGCAGTGGACGCCGCCGAAGAAGCTGATGAACGGCGGCGGGTGGTACCCACAGGTGGCTGGCCTCGAGATCGAGACGGGCACCGACAAGCACGCGGGTCAGCGGGCCCGCCTGTTCCTCACCGGCAAGTCCGAGTTCACCATCGAGTTTCAACGATGACGGTCGGGTGCCGCCTGGCTTGCCGACCGCGACGGCACGGCGACACCGATCGAGAGGAGTAGCGCCATGTTGCTGATTCACGCGCGGTGGGTGGCCCGGGCCGGGCTCGCGTTGGCGTGCGCGGCCTTCTGGACGCCCGCCGTCAGCCAGGCACAGGCGGGAGCGGCACAAAGCGCACCGCAGGCACCGCCGACCGACACCGATGCCCGCGCGATTGCCGGCGTGGTCGCGCCAGGCACGAAGGTCGTCGTGATCAAGTCGGGGTTCCAGGGCACGGAGGGCCCCATCGGCATGCCCGATGGCAGCGTCATCTTCACCGAGACGCAGGCCAATCGCATCACGCGAATCGCCGCCGACGGTACGACCTCGACCTTTCTCGAGAACACCAATGGATCGAATGGACTCGCCTGGGATGCCAAGGGACGCCTGGTGTCGGTGCAAACCACGCCCGGGGCGACGCGGATCGGCGTGATCTACCCCAAGGGCAGCGAGGCCGTGCTGGCCGACAACTTCGACGGCAGACCGTTCGGCCGGCCGAATGACCTGGTGCTGTCGATGAAAGGCGGCATCTACTTCACCGAGCCGGGGCCGAACGTCCAGCCGGGCGCCCCTCCACCGGCCACGCCACCCCTGCCGCCCGCGGTGTACTACATTGCTCCAGGCGCCAAGCCGATCAAGGTGGCCGATGGCATCCAGCGACCGAACGGCATCATGCTGAGCCGCGACGAAAAAGTGCTCTACGTCAACGACACGCAGGGCGAGTACCTGCTCGCCTTCGACGTGCAGGCGGACGGCCACCTCGCCAACCGCCGGAACTTCGCGAAGTATCAAGGCGCCACGACGGGGCCGACCGGCGTGACGAGCGGGGCCGACGGCCTGGCAATTGACGAACAGGGGCGCGTCTACGCGGCGACCGCGGCCGGCGTCGAGGTGTTCGACCCGAAGGGTGCGCATCTGGGGACCATTCCCGTCGCGCGGGCGCCGCAGAACATCGCCTTTGCCGGCAAGGACAAGAAGACGCTGTACATCGTCGGGCGGGGATCGGCGTTCAAAGTGGACTTGCTGACGCCGGGGTTCAAGGGACGGGCGAAGTAGCGCGCTCAGGGGCGGGCAGGCGCGACGACAACGTGCAGGCCGACGCCGCGGCTGACCGGGACCGGCGTTACGGTGAGCCGCGCGCGGCCGACGTCCACGACGGCGATGCGCCCGACGACGAGGCCCAGCGCTGCGCCCGCGACGACGTCGCTGGCGAAATGCGAGTTGGCCTGGAGTCGAGAGGCCGAGGTGTACACGGCGACGGCATACGCGGGAATGGCGCCGCGGCGGCCGACATGGTGCTCGATCACCCGTGCCGTCGCGAATGCGGCCGAAGCATGGCCGGACGGAAACGACCGCGCTTCACCATCGGGCCGCGTGCGCCCCACGGCGAACTTCGCGGCTTGCGTCAGTGTGAGGCTCAACACCTGGGCCTCGATGAGGTCGCCCGCCGCGGCCGTGACCGCCGGCTGATCCCAGATGCGCCCGGCGACATACGCCGCCAGGGCCCCGCCGCCTTGCACCCATTCACGCCCCAGCGCCTTGCCCCACCCCGCAAACGCCGACTTGAGCAGTGGCGAAGACGAGGCGCCGAGCGTCGCGACCTCGTCGAACGGAAGGGCGGCAAGGGCGAGCAGGCCGCCGTTGATCAGCACGGGAGCGTGATCGGGCGAGGGGACTTGGCGCACGCCGCGAATCAGGGTGACGGTCAGCCGACGGAACGGGGCGGTCAGGGCCGAGACAGGCCGGCCAGGCGCTTCGGCAAGAGTGCCGTCCGGCGCGGAGGCCGCGGTGGGCGGCTGATCCTGGGCGAGTGCCGGGCCCGCCACGGCGAGGGCGATGAACGTGACGGCAGCGAGCGCGAAGGCGTTCCGCATCGGCGGAAGTCTACCAGGCGCCGTGGTACAGTGCCGTCGACTGGGCTGGTGGCCTCGGGTCAGTTGGCAGAATCTGCCAACGGCTGAATCAGACCCGACCCCTTTGTAGATCCCTGTCGAAAAACTCGGAGGTTGCATGCACCCACGCGCCCCTCGCTGCCTCTCAGGCATCGCCGGTCTGACGGCTGTTCTGGGCCTCGCCGTTACGATCCCGCTGAACGCACAGCCGACCGCCTCCGCCCCGCGTGCTCTGACGGCAGAGGATTACTCCCGTGCCGAGCGGTTCATGGGCTACAACACGACGCCGCTCGTCTATCGAACCGGCGTGCGGCCCACTTGGCTGCCTGACGACCGATTCTGGTACCGCATCACCATTCCCGGCGGCTCCGAGTTCGTGCTGGTGGATCCGGCACGCGGCTCCCGGGAGCCCGCATTCGACCACGGACGCGTGGCCGCGGCGATGTCAGCGGCGGCTGGCGCCACCTACACCGCCTCCACGCTGCCCTTCGTCGAGATCGCCTTCACCGCCGATGGCGCGTCGATTGAGGTAAACGCCGCCAAGCGCCGCTGGCGCTGCGATCGGCAGGGCAAGGCGTGTACGGACATCGGCGAGGCGTCGGCCGCGGCGAGTGCGCGACCTGGTCCTCCAGCCGCACGGACGACCGTGGCGTCGCCTGATGGCCGAACACACGCGTTCGTTCGAGACTACAACCTCTGGGTCCGCGACCTCGCCAGCGGCCGGGAAACGCAGTTGACCACCGACGGCGTCAAGGATTTCGCCTACGCCACCAACGATGCCGGCTGGACCCGCAGCGACACGCCGGTGGTGGTCTGGTCTCCGGATTCGAAGAAGATCGCCACCTTCAGGCACGACTCGCGTGGGGTCGGCGAGATGTACTACGTCAACACGGTCGTGGGCCATCCCACGTTGACCACGCACAAGTACCCCCTGCCAGGCGATGACAAGATCTTCATGATTGAGCGTGTGGTGCTCGATATCGACAAGAAGCAGATCGTGAGGATTGACCTGCCCCTGGACCCACATCGCTCGACGCTCTGCGACCACATCGTGTGCGGCGGATCGTGGGCCGATGTGCAGTGGAGCAGCGACGGTCGCGAAGTGGCGTTCGTGTCGACGTCGCGGGATCACAAGCGCGAGGACCTCCGCATCGCGGACGCTGCGACGGGAGCCGTGCGCTTGGTGATGGCCGAACGTGCCGAGACCTTCTTCGAGTCCGGCCAGGGCAGCGTCAATTGGCGGTATTTTTCGAAGTCCAACGAAGTGCTGTGGTTCTCCCGCAAAGACGACTGGGGGCACCTCTACCTGCATGACGCGGGCACCGGCCTCCTGAAGAACCGCATCACGCTCGGCGACGGGAACGTCACCCAGGTCCTCCGCGTCGACGAAGCGTCGCGCACGCTCGTCTTCCAGGGCGTGGGAAAGGAGGCGGGCCGTGACCCGTATTACCGTCACGTCTACAGCATCCGCTTCGATGGGACAGGGCAGCGGCTGCTGACGCCGGAGGACGCGGATCATGTCGTGGACTGGTCGCCGTCCGGAAAGTACTTCGTGGACAGCTACTCCACGCCGCAGGAACCGCCGGTTGCCGTGCTCCGTGACGCCAGCGGCAACGCGCTTGCGACGTTGGAAACTGCCGACATCTCCCAGCTTCTCGCCATCGGATGGAAGCCGCCGATCGGGATCTCGGTCAAGGGACGGGACGGCAGGACGGATCTCTACGGCCTGATGTTCCGGCCCACGACCTTCGACCCGGCCAGCCGCTATCCCATCATCAACAACATCTACCCGGGGCCCCAGACCGGCAGCGTGGGCGGGCGCAGCTTTTCGGCCGCGCGCGGCGACACGCAGGCGATCGCGGAGCTCGGGTTCATCGTCGTGCAGATCGACGGCATGGGGACGCCGTGGCGATCGCGCACGTTCCACGAGACGTACTACGGCGATATGGGCGACAACACGCTGCCGGATCAGGTCGCCGGGATGAAGGAACTGGCGTCGCGCTATCCGTGGATCGATCTCGAGCGGGCCGGCATCTATGGGCACTCGGGCGGCGGTTTCGCAACGGCCGGGGCGATGTTCCGGTACCCGGACTTCTTCAAGGTTGGCGTGTCGCAGGCGGGCAACCACGACAATCGTGTCTACGAAGACGACTGGGCCGAGAAGTGGCAAGGGCTGCTCGCCCGGAAGGCGGACGGCACCAGCAACTACGATGACCAGGCCAACCAGACGCACGCCAAGAA
>JBQTIE010000069.1:0-2142 GCA_052389315.1 Acidobacteriota bacterium | reverse complement strand
TGGAGGATCCCGCGGGCACACCGCCCATTGCGACGGCTGGACGGCCGCGATCGCGCCACGCGGCCATCGCGTGGGCGGCCACCGGCGCCGCGATTGGCGCTCTGGTGGCGGGGCTCGGGAGCTGGATGGCCCTGCCGACTCCAGCGTCCCCGCTGAGGCGTTTCGCGGAGGTGCTGCCGCCGGATCGCGTGTTCACCGGGGTGGGCCATCCGCGGGTCGCGATCTCGCCGGACGGGTCGCAGGTGGCGTACGTCGCGAACAACCGGCTGTTCCTGCGTTCGCTGGATCGCGGCGAGGCGGGCCCTGTTTCCGGGACGGAGGGTGCGACGACCCCGTTTTTCTCGCCCGACGGGCGATTCATCGGCTACTTCGATTTTGGCGATGGAGAACTGCGACGTGTTGCACACACAGGCGGCACGCCCGTCGTCATCACGAAAGTGACCAACGTCTTCGGCGCACGCTGGCAGGCCGACGACACCATCCTGTACGGGGCGGAGGACGGTGTGTGGCGCGTGCCGGCCGGAGGAGGCGCGCCCGAAGTGCTGGTGCGGATCGAACCGGGCGAGCGCCTGCACGGCGCGCAACTACTGCCTGACGGCGAGACGCTGCTGTTTACCTTCCGGCCCGCCGCAGTCGTCTCACGATGGGAGGACGCGCAGGTCGTGGCGCAGTCGCTCGCGACCGGCCGGCGAACCACGATCGCCGCCGGCAGCGATGCCCGCTATGTGCCAACCGGGCATCTCGTTTACGCCAATGGCAGCACTCTCTTTGCCGTGCCTTTCGACACATCGGGGGTCCGGCAGACGGCCACACCCGTCCCGGTCGTGGAGAACGTGGGTCGAGCCGGGACTCTGCCGGGCAGCACGGCAACCGCCAACTACGACATCAGCAGGGACGGCGTCCTTGTGCACGTGGCAGGAGTGGAGATCCCACTGGTTGCCCGCCAACTGGTCGCCGTTGACCGTACCGGAGTCGCCATTCCTCTTGTCGACGAGCGCCGTGACTACTGGCGGCCGCGCGTGTCGCCGGACGGCAAGCGCATCGCCGTCGAGATCCGGAACGAGCGGCAGGGGCTGGATCCGTGGATTGTCGACCTTGCGGACGGCACGCTGTCACCGCTCCCTTCGCAGGGAATCGTCAACGACTTCTATGCCTGGACCAACGACGGGCAGTCCCTGATCTTCAGATCGGATCGCCGCGAGGACGGCGGCATCTATCGGCAGCCGGCCGACGGCAGCGGCGACGCGCAGTTGCTGTTCGCCGCCACGGAAACGGTGATCCCAGGCGCCGTCTCGCGCGACGGCGTGCTCGTGTTCGCGTCAGGGGAGCAAACGGGCCGGCGAGAGATCCAGACGATGAAGCTGGACGAGCCGAAAGCGGTCGAGTACCTGGCGACGCCGGCGATGGAGCACATGCCGATGTTCTCACCCGACGGCCGATGGATTGCCTACGTTTCGAACGAGACCGGGCGGCAGGAGGTCTACATTCGGCCGTACCCGCTGCGTGAGGGCCTGCTGCGCCGCGTGTCGGATGGCGGCGCCACCGCGCCCGTCTGGGCACCCGATGGATCGGAGCTCTTCTATCGCAACGCCGCCGGCATGCTCGTCGCCGTGCCGGTGCGGCTCGGTAGTTCCATCACGGTCGGGCGCCCGCGGGAACTGTTCCGCGTCGCGGGCCGTTTCCGAACCTCGGGCAACGCCGCCGCGTACGACATCGAACCGAGCGGCCGGCGGTTCATCATGGTGACGGAGGAAGAGAACCCACGACCCACGACCCAGCAGATCCACATCGCCCTCAACTGGCTGGACGAGCTGAAGGCGCGAGTGCCGGTCAGGTAATCACGATGGCGATCGGGCGTGGCACGCGCATCGGTCCCTACCAGGTCGGCGCCCTCATCGGCGAGGGCGGCATGGGCCAGGTGTGGCGGGCGCGCCACACGGGGCTCAACCGCGACGATGCGCTGAAGGTGCTGCCCGAGGCGTTCGCGGCAGACCCCGAGCGGTTGGCGCGGTTCGCGCGTGAGGCGCAGGTGCTCGCCGCGCTGAATCATCCCAATATCGCCCACGTGTACGGGCTCGAAGAGGCCGACGGCGCGAAAGCTCTCGTGATGGAGCTGGTCGAGGGACCGACGCTGGCTGAACG
>JBQTIE010000068.1:0-3553 GCA_052389315.1 Acidobacteriota bacterium | reverse complement strand
GCGCCAACGACTATCGCACCGTCGATCTGCCGTTTCCCAACTCCGGCGAGAAAATCACCGGTGACGCGTGGCTCGGCTGGTACACCACCAAGGACGGCGGGCTCACGTGGCGCACCCGACTGCTGCCCGGCTTTCCACAGGACAACTCGCCGATTGGCCTCGCTTCTCCGCTCAAGGGGTACGGCGCCGGAGCGGATCCGATCATCCGGCCGGGAAGCAACGGCCTGTTCTACTACGGCGGGCTGGTCTTCGATCGTACTCAAGGCGGCGGGAGCGCCATCTTCGTCGCGCGATTCGTCGACAACAACAACCAGGACGGCATTGACGGCGAACCGATTGCCTACCTCGGGGCGGCGGTCGTCGATCGCATCGGCCTGCCGCCGGTGTTCGCTCGCGGCGTGCCGGGCGGAGCTGACGGATCTCGAGTCGCGCGCGCGGACGGCGACCGCACCAGCCAGCCTGGCGCCGGACAGGCGCGAGAGGGAGATCGAAACCGTCCATCCGTGGCCGCGGGAGCCGAGGCGCAGTTCAACAGTCAGCTCGTCGACAAGCCCTGGCTTGCGGTCGACATACCGCGATCCGGGGCGCCGTCCTGCACGATCGGAGGGCCAGGCACCGGCGTCCCGCAACAAGTGTTTCCGGGCGGCCGCGTGTACATGGTCTACACGTTGTTCGACGACCCCGGCGAGCAGCGTGGGCGCATTCTGTTCAGCCGCTCCACGGACTGCGGCGCCACCTGGAGCACCCCGCGGGTCATCAGCCGCGTACCCAGCGCCGACGTGAACGACGATGGCGTGGCGACGACAGCCGACGTCAACTTGGTCCGAGCCGCCTATCGCAGCGTCTGTGGCAACCCGGCTTACAGGGCCAACGCCGACATCAACAACGACTGCGTCGTCGATCTGTACGACTTGACGTTCGTCAGTCGCGGTGTCGGCGCGCCGGTGCCGACCCAGCCCTTGTTGTCGCAGGGCGCGACGATCGCGATCAACCCGCAGAACGGCGTGCTGCAGATCGCGTGGCGCCAGTTCCAGGACGGTGTGGCGCCGAATGCCATCGTCACGGTGAGGAGCACGAACGGCGGCACCTCCTTTTCAGCGCCATTGGTCGTCGGGGGAAGTGGCAACCTGTTCGACCAGGGCACGACGAACACGTCGTTTCGCACCAACGCCTTTCCCACGTTGACCTTCGACGGCGGCGGGCGCGCCTATCTGGCGTGGACCGCGCGCGGGCACGCCGTGCAGCGCCCGGATCCCCTGACCGGCGACGCCCGCATCCTCATGTCGACGACGACGACGGGATCGGCGTGGACGACGCCCACCCCGGTGGACAACCAGATCGATCCCGGCCATCAGATCATGCCTGCGCTGACCTTCGCGCAAGGGACGTTGAACCTGGTGTTCTACGACCTGCGCGAGGACGTGTCCCAGCTGTTCGGGCCTTTCGTCGACGAGCTGCCGATCCTGATAGGTCCGCTCCCGCGAGTCCGTCACACGATCGACGTGAGAGGCGCCGTCGCGAGTCCGGCGGCGAACCCGCTCTTCGCGTCGTTTCCGGTGTCGACCTACCGGAGCGGCGTGATACCGGGCTTCGCGGGGGTTCATCAGCTCGAGTTCAATCCGTTCAACCTGCCGCTGTTCCGGGCCGGCTCGGCGCCTTTTGGCGGCGACTACATCGATACGGCAGCCGCGGTCCCAATCGTCCCCAATGGCGCCGGCTGGTCGTTCAACAGCAGCGCTACGTCCGGTGCGGTGTTCCACGCCGTGTGGACCGACAACCGCGACGTGCGCCCGCCGGCCGATGGCGACTGGACCAACTACACCGCGCCCAACCCGCCCTTCACGCGACCGGCGATGAGCGCGTTCGACCCGTCGCAGCTGCTGCCTGCCTGCGTGCCCGGCCAGGCCGGCATGCGCAACCAGAACATCTACACGGCGCGAATCACAACAGGGCTGGTCGTCGGCGCGCTGAGCAACACGCGTCCCCTCGACGGCATCCCGCGCAGCTTCCCGGTGTTCGCGCAGAACAACGGCTCGACGACGCGCAGCTACCGGCTGGAGATCGCCAGCCAGCCGCCGGGAGGATACGCGTCCTTCAGGCAGTTCGACCTGCTGACGACGCTGGACGTCTCGGTGCCGCCACGGTCGACCGTGGCGCGCACGGTGTTCGCGCAGTCGAGCGATCGGTACGCGCCGATCGCGGTGACGGTCAGCGAGATCACGGCGCCTGGCGGCAACGTGGTTCAGGGCGGGCAACAGGGGACCATCAACCTGAACCCCGATCGGACGACCCCCGACATCGAGAATCCCGACATCGAAAGCATGCGGGTGGCGACCCCGGACATCCAGAATTCCGAGGTCTACAACCCTGACATCGAGAGCGCCAGCACCCGCAATCCCGACATCGAGAGCACCGGTGTTCCAAACCCTGATATCGAGAACCCGGACATCGAGAACGTGATCGTCGCCAATCCGGACATTCTCAACCCGGACATCGAGAACCCGGACATCGAGAATCCCGACATCGAGAATCCCGACATCGAGAACCCCGACATCGAGAGCGCTGATCTCACCAACGGGGCGCTGACCGACACCACGTGGACCGTGACCAACAACGGCAACGCGGCCTCGGCGTTCACGATCAGGCTCGCGCTCACCAAGGCGATTCCTCCGGGGTTCAAGAGCCAGCTGATCGCCCACAAGGTGTACAAGACGCCCACCGTCCTCGGCTGCGCCCTCTTGACGCAGCCCCAGACGGTGCTGCTCGCCAACGTGCCCAATCCGCAGTTTGTCGCGGCCGCGGACCTGGCGAATCCTGACATCGAGAACCCTGACATCGAGAACGTGACGCTCGCGCTGCTGCCTGGCGAGTCGGCGCGGATCACGCTGCGGGTGCTGGACCCGAACCGGTTCGACACGGTGACCTACAGCGCGGCCGAGAGCGTCGCGCCGGTGGCGGTGGCGCAGGCTGTCGGCACCGAGGACGCCGCGGTCGGCGTAACCCAGCCAGCCGCGGCCGGCGTCCTCACGTCCGACGCTCCAGTTCCCGGCAGTACGGTGGGCGGTGCGTATTCGACGACGGTGACGTCGGTGGGCACAGGGACCTGGAGCCTCGTGAGCGGGTCGCTGCCGCCGGGGCTTTCGCTCGACGCCGCCACCGGCGTCATCGACGGCACGGCGACGACGCCCGGGGTCTACACCTTCACCCTGTTATTCGAGGCCACCAGCGGGATCTCCGACTACCGCACGATGACGATCACGATCGGCAACGCGGGCGCGTCGGCCGATCTGTCGGTGTCGGCGCTCACCTCGTCCGAGCCGGTGCCGGTGGGGGCGAATCTCGTTTACACGCTGAACGTCTTCAACGCCGGTCCCCTCGCGGCCACCAACGTCGTTCTCACCGACACGTTACCGCTGGGCGCGAAGTTCGTGAGCGTCACGGCGTCCCAAGGCGCCTGCCAGTACGGCAACGGCACGCTCGTCTGCCCGCTGGGCACACTGCCACTGGGAGCCTCGGCCACCGTCGTCCTGACGGTGACTCCCACGGGCAGTGG
>JBQTIE010000067.1:0-25728 GCA_052389315.1 Acidobacteriota bacterium | reverse complement strand
GAACTTTGTACCCGTTGCGCATCCGCGTGACGGGCTGGCGCGCGGAGCGCGCCAAAACAACACAGCAAGCCTCACGAGCCAAGGGCGAGCGCGGAGGGGATATCAAGGGCAGCGCCCTTGGCTGGTTGACATCCGGGGACCGGCGGGAGCCCTTCGCGCTCCGACCCCACGTGACCCCGTCCCATCCTCGGGGCCACTCACGTGGCGTGACCTACAGGCGATTCGTCACGCGGACGAGCCGTCAGGAGCCCGCAGGTTGGCGCGAGGCGGAGCGTCTCCCGTCAGGGCACCAATGGGCGAAGCGTATGTGGGACGCGCGTGCCGTCCATGCGGAACTCGATGGGCCCCCGATAAAAGCCGGTAGAGTGCACGGTCACGGTGACGGGCTCGCTGCCCGTATTCTTCCAGTACCATCCGTGCAGGCCATCGAATGGCGCCACATAGGACCCGAGTCGCGCGGCGGCGGTCCCCTTCTCGAAGCTCACGACGTCGGAAGAGCCTGTGTTCTGTGGTTCGGTGTGGAAGTCGTACTCGACCTCGCGCGTGGCGCGCCACGAGAAGAGCACCGGCGCGCCCTTGTCGACGCGGTACTTGTATTCCACGAATCTGCCGGGCTCCAGCGTAAAGCTCACCTCGTCGGCCATGTACCGATCGGGCTGTTGGGCCAACGGCGCCGACGCGCCCTGCGGAATCAACGCGACCGCACCACTGCCTTCCGACGCGTAGCCTCCGAGTTGAAAGCCGATGAGCAGGAATCCGCACGCCATCAGCGCACTGTTGGCGGCAAAGGTCATCGCACCAAAACTCGCCTGGCGGCGCCAGAACGCGAACACGAACACCAGTATCGACAGGGCCAGGAGCTGGCCGATCTCGACACCGACGTTGAAGCTGATCATGTTGATGACCAGCCCATTGGCCGGCAAGGCGAAGTCCTGCAGCTTGGTCGCCAGGCCGAATCCGTGGACCAGGCCGAACAGGGTCACCGCCGCTTTCGGGTTCGGACGAATGCCGCGGACGCGCTCGAAACCGCCAAGGTTTTCGAAGCCCTTGTACACGACGGAGAAGCCGATCAGCGCGTCCACAAGATGCGGGTTCGCCCGGACATCGCCCAGCACGCCGCCGAGCAGCGTCAGGCTGTGACCCAGCGTGAACAGGCTGACATACAACACCACGTCCCGCAGGCGGTAGAGAAAGAAGATGACGCCGGCCAGGAACAGCAGATGGTCATAGCCGGTGACCATGTGCTTGGCGCCGAGATAGCCGAAGATGGCGACCGCGGGACCGTCCACTCCCACCAACCATGCAGCATCGGCCGCCGACACCCCGTGAGCAATCAACACCGGCATGGTCATCTTCTACGCCCTACTCTGCATGACGAATGATCGGCCGAACCGGCCGGATGTCAGCTCCGCGGAGCGTGCTGAACGTAATCCGTCGCTGGCAGCGCGGAGCCAACGTGACCTCTCTCTCGAGGCCACGCTTCACCAGCAATGAACTCGCTGAGCGGGTCCCATGGTTGCCGACGCCGGCCCCGCGGAGGAATTCCCCGGGCACTTCGAGACAGGCCTCCGAGTCTTGAAGGCCGAGAATCCATACGAATGAGTCAAGTTTTTCAATCGGCCTTCAAGACTCTCGCCCGGCCGGAGGCCGGGCAAAACCAATACTGCCACGAGCGAGGCGGAGCCTCACCGCCCAACATGCTCGGCGGTCTGAGGCCTCCACCGTCGCCAGCGACGACCCCACGGGGACCAAACGCGGCACAGATGCCACAGTTTGGTCTCAGGCGAAGCCTCCTAGAAAACTTGACTCTGCAGATTCCCAACCACTTGAGTCAAGTGTTCTCGCCCGGCCGGAGGCCGGGCCGGCCAACACTACCCCTCCCAAGAAACTACCCCGTTTGGCGGGACAGTTTCTGACGCGATGTGTCCCGGGCCCGCCCGGGTGCGCCGCTAGCGAGGCGGAGCCACTCGGGCACATGCTCGACAGTCAGAGGCGGACCCTCGCTAGCTAGCTAGTTGTCGTACACTCATTCTGCTCCAGGATGATGATAGCCAGCAGGGGTACTCTCCGGTTGATCGTCCCAACTATCACCTCCTGTCCCCGCACGGCCCCGTGGGGCGGACGATGACACTTGCGGTCGGAAGGCGGCTTGGACATTACGAGATCGCGGGCTCTCTCGGCGCTGGCGGGATGGGCGAGGTGTACCGCGCGAAGGATACCAAGCTCGGACGCGACGTGGCGTTGAAGGTACTGCCCGCGGAGACGGCTCGGGAGCCCGAGCGCCTCGCCCGCTTCCAACGGGAGGCCCGGGCAGTCGCGGCCCTCAATCATCCGAACATCGTCACGCTGCACTCGGTGGAAGAAGCCGATGGGGTCCACTTCCTGACGATGGAGGTGGTGGAAGGGCAACCGCTCGATCAAGTCATCCCCGAGGGCGGCGTGGATCTGGACCGGTTGATCGTCATTGGAACAGCGTTGGCGGAGGCACTGGGTGCCGCGCACGAGAGGGGCATCACGCACCGTGACCTCAAGCCGGCGAACGTGATGATCACCCACGATGGCCGGGTGAAAGTCCTCGACTTCGGGCTGGCCAAAGCAACCGAGCCGCCGGGCGCGGGAGCGGCCGCGGTCACGGCGGCCGGGGTGACCGAGGCGGGCCTCGTGATGGGCACTCCGGCATATATGTCGCCCGAGCAGGTGTCGGGTCGAGCGCTGGACCACCGGACGGACATCTTCTCGCTCGGCGTGCTCTTGTACGAGATAGCCACCGGGCGCAAGCCGTTCGGGTCGGACAGCACGGCGGGGTTGATGGCGGCGATCCTGCGGGATCCGCCACCGTCGGCAGGCTCCATCCGCCGTGAGCTGCCCGCGGCTCTGCAACAAGTCATTGAGCGGTGCCTCAGGAAGGATCCTGCCGCACGCTTTCAGACGGCGCGAGAGGTCCGGTCGAGCCTGGCGGATGCCCTGGGCAGTCGATCGGCCGGAGCCATCGCGGCTGCGGTCGAGCAGTCGATTGCCGTGCTCCCCTTCGCAAGCCTCAGCGCGAGCCCCGATGACGCTTTCTTTGCCGATGGAGTCACCGAGGAGATCCTGAATGCGCTGGCACAGATTCCCGGCCTGCGTGTCGCGGGTCGAAGTTCCGCGTTCTCGTTCAAGGGCCGGTACGAGGATGTGCGCGAGGTAGGCACCAAGCTCAACGTGGCCACTGTGCTCGAGGGGACCTTGCGGCGTGCGGGCAATCGGCTCCGGATCACGGCTCAGCTCACGAATGCCGCCAGCGGATACCAAATCTGGTCGGAGCGCTACGACCGCGTCGTCGAGGATGTGTTCGCGGTCCAGGACGAAATCGCCTCGACCATTGCCGGGCGCCTGCGGTTGTCGTTGACGTCGGACCCGGGCGGAGCACCCGCGAAGCCGCCGACGCGGCACCTCGGGGCCTACGAGCTGTACCTCAAGGGCCGTACCCTCCTCTACCGGCGAGGCTTGAGCATCCTCGAAGCGATCAGCTGCTTTCAGGAGGCCGTGTCGCTCGACCCCGGCTATGCGCAGGCGTGGGCGGGACTGGCCGACGGCTACACGACTTCAGGCTACTCCGGCTTCAAGGCGGCCGCCGACGTGATGCCGCAAGCGCTCGAGGCGGCACGCCGGGCCATTGAGCTCGACCCCGAGCTCGCCGACGCACACAACGCCCTTGCGTGCGCGACGCTGCTGTACGAGCGCAACTACTCGCTCGCAGAGCGGGGATTTCGCCGGGCGCTCGAACTGAATCCGAGTTATCCGCAGGCCCTGGCGTGGTACGGGTTGTTCTACCTGCACTGGGCGGCTGGACGCCACGATGAAGGACGCAACGAATTGGCCCGCCTCCTCGAACTCGACCCGCTCTCCGGGTACGCGCACACGATCTTCGCCATGTCGGCATTTACGACGGGTCGAACGGCGGAAGCCGTGGTGCACGCTCGACGCGGCATCGAGCTGGCTCCCAACTCCTTCCTGGCCCACTGGTGCCTCTCGATCTCCTGTTACTTCGATGGGCAACACGACGAGGGGATTGCGGCGGGTGAACGTGCGGCGGCGATGTCGGGCAATCATGTCTGGTCGCTGTCACAACTCGCGCTGTTCTACGCGGCCTCCGGGCAATCCGAGCAAGCGCGTGCGACGTTCCGTGAGATCGAAGCGCGAAGCGTCCGCGAGTACGTGCAGCCCTCGATGCTCGCTCAAGTCGCCGCGGCGGTCGGGGAGTCGGACCGGGCCATCGCGTTCGCACGCCGAGCGCTCGATGAGCATGACCCCTTCTTTGTGATGGTCGCGCGCTCGTATCCCGGCTACGCCCAGCTTCGGCGCGACCCCCGCTTCCTCGACATCGTCGCCGAGATGAACTACCCGAACTGGACCAGACCCGATTGAGCCTGCGCCTCGCACGGCGTGCTTCAGCCTCGGCGTATCGGAGCTTCTCCACGCCCGGCAGCCGGGCGAACGGCGGGATTCGGCTCTTACCGTAAACCACGGTAATATAAGCACTTAAGTCGTTATCTCGTCTGCCAAGACTGCCGCCGGCTTTTCGTCCTGGTCCGGTGGCTGGATCCCCTGGAGGTTTAGTGCATTCCTGGAAGATTCTCCGACGCTCGTTTGCTCTACTCCGCCGGATCGATCCTGCTGGCCGCCGGCCTGATGTTTGTGGCACCGGCGTCCGCACAGACGACGCTGGTTGTCAACGAAGCTGAGCTGGCGATACCGTTTGGCGCCGCGAAAGGCCAGCTCGTTCTCGTCGGCGACCAAGTGGTCTTCGTCGGCATCGATCCCCCGACCAGCTCGCTGTCGATTCATCGCAGTGACATCCGAGCCGTCGATCGCTCAGGCGACGTGGTCACGATCACTACGCACCACGTCCTCCGCGACGCCAGTGGCTCGCGTGACACTTTTCGCTTCCGCCTGGCTCGCGCGGCGGATCTCGTGACGTGGTACGGGACGGCGACGGCCGCCGCGGCGCCGGTGCCCCCGTCTGCGATGACCAAGCCCGTCTCTCCAGCATCGGCCGTGCTGGCCAGGTTCCAAGCGAAGCACGATCATCGGATTGGCAGCTGCCAGGGGACGTTGGTGCTGACGAAGCGATACGTGGGGTTCGAGTCGATCGACGAAATCAACGATTCGCGCCAGTGGCAGCTCGTCGACATCAAGGAAGTCGAGCTGAAGGGGATCTACAGGCTCAAGGTGGAGCCGTTTCTTGGCGACACCTTCAACTTCGAGCTGACCGGCAAGGGCATGCACAGCGGCGAGTACCGCCGCCTCGGCGACCGGATTGCGCGGGCGCGCACCCGATAAGCTCGCCTCGGCATCGTTCCCCCCGACCACGTATACTCTGGAATTCGGGAGGAGCGATGCCGCACCTACAACAACTCCGTCGTCGAGCGGTCGGCCTGGCGTGCGCGGCCGCGGCCCTCAGCATCACACTCGTCGCGCAGCCGCAGCAGATGCAGCCCACGCCGAACCGGGGCGCCGCCGAGGGTGAAGGTCCCTTCGACCGTCTCGTCATTCGCGGTGCCACCATCATCGATGGCACGGGCGCGCCGCCACGCGGACCAGTGGACCTCGTCGTCGAACAGGACCGGATTCGCGAGGTGTCGAGCGTTGGGTTCCCGAAAGTTCCCATCGGTGACCGTGGTCGTCCGGCCAAGGGGACCAAGGAAATCGATGCCACCGGGATGTATGTCACGCCGGGCTCCGTGGATCTCCACGTCCACTGCGGCGGCTCGCAGGCCAACGATCCCGAGTACGTTTACAAGCTCTGGCTCGCGCACGGAGTGACGACGGTCCGCGGCGTCCCGTGCGGTGGGATGGACTGGGACCTGCAGCAGCGCGAGCTCGCGGCGAAGAACCAGATCGTCGCCCCTCGAATCTTTGCGTACCATCGCCCGTTCACTGGGGAGGGCTGGGATCGATCACGGCCGCAGACCCCGGAGAACGCGCGGGAATGGGTGCGCTTTGCGGCCAAGAAGGGCATCGACGGCTTGAAGCTTGGCGCGTTCGACCCCGAGATCATGGCCTCCCTGCTGGACGAAGCCAAGAAACAGGGGCTGGGTTCCACCGCGCACCTCGACCAGATGGGCGTGG
The DNA here is from genome assembly GCA_052389315.1 of Acidobacteriota bacterium. GTDB lineage: Bacteria > Acidobacteriota > Vicinamibacteria > Vicinamibacterales > UBA2999 > JACCSI01. The sequence goes on along the minus strand of JBQTIE010000067.1, from coordinate 19,620 downwards.
TGCGCATGAACGCCCTGCAGGCATCACGCCTCGGCCTTGGGGCGATCACGCATTTCTACGGCTTGTTCGAATCGCTCCTCAAGGACACCAGCCTGCAGTCGTATCCCGTCTCGCAGAACTACAACGACGAGCAGCACCGCTTCGGCCAAGTGGCGCGCCTGTGGGATCAGATCCATCCGCGGGGGAGCGACGCGTGGAATGCGCTCATCAAGGAATGGGTCGATCGGCGCTTCATCATCGATCCGACGATGACCATCTACTCGGCGGGCCGTGACGTGATGCGCATGCGCAACGCTGACTGGCACGAGAAGTACACCATCCCGTCGTTGTGGGATTTCTATCAGCCGAACCGGATCGCGCACGGCTCGTACTGGTTCGACTGGACCACGGAGGACGAGATTGCGTGGAAGAACTTCTACCGCGTCTGGATGAGCTTCGTGAACGATTTCAAGAACGCCGGTGGGCGGGTGACGACGGGATCGGATTCCGGGTTCATCTACCAGACCTACGGCTTTGGCTACGTCCTCGAGCTCGAGATGTTGCAGGAAGCAGGCTTCCATCCGCTCGAGGTGCTGCGGTCCGCGACGCTGTACGGGGCTGAAGCCCTGCACGAGCCGAAAGGACAAGCGATCCAGTTCGGCATCCTCCGGTCCGGGCTCAAGGCCGACCTCGTGATCACGAAGGAAAATCCCCTGCAGAACTTCAAGACGCTGTACGCGACCGGGGCCGTGCGGGTAAGCGACGCCACGAACAAGCCGGAACGGGTGGGCGGCATCGATTTCGTGGTCAAGGACGGCATCGTGTACGACGCCAAAAAGCTGGCAGCGGACGTCGCGGCCAAGGTGGACAAGGCGAAAGCCGCACGGCGGACGACGACAACGGCCCAGTAGGGCGCGTGACGCCAACCCGCGAGGCTTCGCTTCAGACGCGGAACTCCATGCTGCGGGAATTCCAGCGATGAACCTCGGACTCAAGGGGCGGCGGGCCATCGTCATGGCGGCGAGCCGCGGGCTCGGCTACGCCTCGGCGATGGCGCTGGCGCGCGAAGGCTGCGACCTCGTGGTCTGCAGTCGTGATCAGCAGCGAATCGATCGCGCGGCAGAGGCCATCCGACGCGACACCGGCGTCGGCGTGCAGGCGATGTCGGCCGATGTCAGCGCACCGGAGGAGGCAAGCCGTCTCGTCGATGCCGCCGTCAGCGCCTTCGGCGGTCTCGACATCGTCGTGCACAATGCCGGCGGTCCGCCCGCCGGCGAGACGCTGTCCATCAACGACGCGCAGTGGCAGAAGGCCTTCGAGCAGAATCTGCTCAGTTTCGTGCGCATCGTGTCGGCGGCGACGCCGGAGCTGAAGCGCAGCGGGCACGGACGGATTCTGACGATCGCCTCCTCGTCCATCAAGCAGCCCATTCCCAATCTGGCGCTGTCGAATGCTTTTCGCACCGGCGTGTGGGGATTGGTCAAGACCCTGTCGCGTGAGCTGGGCCCGGACGGCATCCTCGTCAACCTCGTGGCGCCGGGACGCATCCAGACCGAGCGCATCGAGGAGCTCGACCAGGCGACCGCCACGAAGGTTGGCAAGCCACTCGATGAGGTCCAGCGTGCGTCGGTGGCCAACGTGCCGCTCGGCCGCATCGGGCGACCGGACGAGCTGGCGCAGCTGATTGCGTTTCTCGCCTCCGACGCCGCGAGCTACATTACGGGGCAGGCCATCACCGTGGATGGTGGAGCCGGCACGGCCCTGTGAGGCGCGTGCCGGGCGCGACCGCGCTGCCGACCACGAGTTCGTCGAGGTACCGATGCCGATGATTGAATTGACGTCGCTGGCGGAGCGCGAGATCTTTCCGGGGTTTCGGGCGCGGGTTCTGCACTCCGCGCGGATGTCCGAGTCGTGGGTCGAGATCGAGGCCGGCGCCAGCTTTCCCGAGCACCAGCACCCGCACGAACAGATCGTCAACGTGCTGGAAGGCACGCTCGAGCTCGTGGTGGCCGGGCAGGCGCATCGGCTGAGCGCCGGACAGGTCTTCGTCGTTCCTTCGGACGTGCCGCATGCCGGCACCGCCCTCACGGCCTGTCGCGTGCTCGACGTGTTCGCTCCCTTGAGGGAGGACTATCGCTGATCGGCGATCGCCCCTCGCCCTGGACGTCGCGAGGGCGAACACGGGTGCTTGGTCGGCGGTCTGAGGGTTGGCCTCGCCGGATTCGGGGTGCGCGCGCGAAGATGCCGGAGGAGAGACGCGGGCACTCGTACAATGGAGCGGTTGAGTAAACGTGTGTCAGGGCGGAAGCTCGGCCTCGTCCGACGGGCCGGGAGTGCCGTGTTCGTGATCGCGACTCTGGCCCCGGCGCTCGACGCGCGTCAGGTCGGTGCGCCGGCGGGTGATCATGGTGCGACCGCCGCCGCCACTGCGGGCCAGACGACCGGGTCGGTGACCCCCGACGCGCACGAGGATTTCCAGCGGTTTCTCGCCGGGGTGCGTGCGGACGCGCTGAGCCGCGGCATCGGCGGGGCGACGCTCGACCGAGCGTTGACGGGACTCACCCCCAACCTCATCGTCATCGAGCGCGACCAGACGCAGGCAGAGCTCGTCCTGAGCGTCGATCAATACGTGACGCGACGCGTGTCGCCAGCCACAGTACGGACGGCGAAGCGGATGGTGAGTCGGCATGAGCCGCTGCTTCGACGAGTCGCGGCCCAGTACGGGGTGCCCGGCCATGTGATCGTCGCGGTGTGGGGGCTCGAATCGAACTTCGGCAGGTTCACGGGCGTGCGTCCGACGGTTCAGGCGCTGGCCACGCTGGCCTGGGAGGGCCGACGCGGGCCGTTCTTTCGGGGCGAACTGCTGAGCGCGCTCGAGATCCTGGATCGCGGGCTCATCGAACTCGATCGCTTGCGAGGATCCTGGGCCGGTGCGATGGGTCAGCCTCAGTTCATGCCATCGAGCTACCTGCAGTACGCAGAGGACTTCGACGGAGACGGTCGTCGCGACATCTGGACCTCTCACGCGGACATCTTCGCGTCAATAGCCAACTACCTGCGCGTGCACCGGTGGAATCGCGCGACGACGTGGGGCCGCGAAGTCAGAGTGCCCGGCAACGACGTCGATCGGCTGCGTCGGGAGGTGGGCATGCGCGGCGACGGCTGCCGCGCCCGCCGCGAGATGACGCGCCGCCTGCCGCTGGGACGATGGCAGGCGCTTGGCGTGCGAACGACCAGCGGCGGCTCCCTGCCGGCCGTCGCGTTGGACGCCTCGCTGATCTGGAGTGGCACCCGGGCGTTTCTCGTCTACGACAACTATGAAGCAGTGCTCGACTACAACTGCGCGCATGCCTACGCGCTGGCCGTGGTGCACCTGGCGGACCGCGCCCGGTGAGTGACGCGTCGGCGTACAATGGGCGTGTGACGTCCCGCAAACCCTCCTCGGGGCTCATCGCCATCTGCGGCGTGGGGGCGGTGGCAGCGATAACGGTGGGGGTGTACGCGGCCGGGTCCGGACAGACGCCGCTCGCCATGGTCGGCGCCGGGCTCTTCGTCGTCCTGGGAGGCCTGACCTTCGAACTCGTGCGTCGCCGTTCCGTCTAAACCCGAGATCCGGTTGTGTTGCGGCGCCAACGGCGCCAAGACCTATCGAACAGGGCCCCACATGAGGGCTGGGAGTATGGAGTTACCCGGACGTCATGAAAAGGCAACCCACGTAAACGGAGGGGCAAAAGACATGCGCGATAACCAAGCTGGCACCGCCGCAGTACTCAGCCTGTTCATTCCCGGCGTCGGACAGATCTACAACGGCGATTTCCTGCGCGGAATCTTCTGGCTCATCGTGACGCCGGGCTTCTGGCTGTTGTCGGCCGGCTTGTTCGGCTGGCCGTTCCATCTGATTTCGGCCTACACGGCCTATCACCGCGCGCGAAAGAAGCAGGCCGTCACGGCATAGGAGCAGCGGTCGCTGGCATCAGGCGGCGTGTCCGCCATCTGCGAGTACACTGTACGCATGAACAAGGATCTCCTCAGCGGACTGAACGAGCATCTCAGGCTCGAGTTTCGCGCGGCACACGAATATCTGGCCATGTCCATCTGGCTCGCCGAGCACGACCTGCCGGGGTTTGCCAAGTGGATGCGGCAACAGTCGTCCGACGAATTGCTGCATGCGCAGCGCATCATCGATCACCTCGTCGAACGCGATCAAAAGGTCCTGCTCCCAGCGGTCGATGCGCCCCCTACGGGGTGGCCGTCCGCCGAGGCGCTCTGTGACCACGTGCTCAAGAACGAGCAGGAGGTCACCTCCTCGATCAACACCCTGTATGCGGCAGCCGAAAAGGCCAAGGATCGGCCCGCGACCGTGATGCTGCAGTGGTTCGTGACCGAGCAGATGGAGGAAGAGGCGGCCGCCCGTGCCGTGCTCGGTCGCATTCGCCTGGCAGGCAACAGCGGCATTGGCCTGCTCATGATCGATCAGGAACTGTCGACGGGACGCGTGCCCGGCATGCCGGTTGACGGGGGCGCCGCGCAGGGGGCGTAGAACCCGGCCTTGTTCGGTCAGCCCTGATCGTGGACGCGTCGCACGGGTGAACATCTGATGCGGCCATCGGCGCTTCTACTTCTCGGCGCCCTCCTTGTGGTCGCCACGGCTGGCGCACAAGAGTGGCCTTCCTTTCGCGGGCCGAACACCGCGGGTGTCGCCCGCGATGCCCATCCCCCGATCCGTTGGGATGTCGCCTCGTCCTCCAACGTTGTCTGGCGCACGCCGGTGCCCGGTCTCGGCCACTCCAGCCCCGTGGTCTGGGGCGACCGGATCTATTTGACGACCGCCGTCGCTGCATCGCAGGCCGCCGGCGCGGTGGTGCTCGGGGATGCCGACGTCGCCGGAATCGATCCGGCCAACGATCTGGTGTCGCACCAATGGCAGGTTCTCGCAATCCACCGCGATACAGGCCGGATCCTCTGGACCCGCACGGCTCGTCAAGGCGTGCCGCGCTCGAAGCGGCACGTGAAGTCGAGCCACGCGTCGGCGACGCCCGCCACCAACGGGCAGATCGTCGTCGCGATGCTGGGTTCCGAGGGTCTGTTCGCGTTCGATCTCGAGGGCCGCGTCCTGTGGCGTCAAGACCTCGGCGCGCTGGCCGTGGGCCTGGCGGACGACCCGTCGTACGAATGGGGACCAGCCAGCTCACCTGTCATCCATCAGGATCTGGTCATCGTCCAGAACGATCGATATCGGGACTCGTACCTGATCGCATTCGACGTGAACTCGGGCAAGGAGCGATGGCGCAGCCCTCGAGAGGATCTGCCAGGGTGGACGACCCCGCTGGTGCACGAGGGTGTGGGGAGGGCCACGGTGGTGGCGGCCTCCGCGCGTGGCGTTCGCGCGCACGACGCCGCGACCGGACGCCTCGTGTGGCAGGTGGCCGATTCCGAAGGCGAAGTGCGAGTGAGCTCTCCCGTGTCGGCAGGCGAGCTCGCGATCGTAACGGGGGGCTATCCGCCGGGCGGTCGCCCCGTCTCGGCCTTTCGGATCGCCGACGGATCGGTGGCCTGGCATCAGGAGCGCGGATCGGCCTACACGACGACACCGTTGGTGTTCCGGGGCCTGACCTACGTGCTGACCGACAACGGCATTCTGAGCGCGTATGACGTGAAGGACGGCCGGCGTGTCTACCAGCAGCGCGTGTCCCGCGACGCCGGAGGGTTTTCGGCTTCGCCGGTGGCGGCCGACGATCGGTTGTATCTGACCAGTGAAGACGGCACGGTCTTCGTGGTGCGGGCCGGACCCAGCTTCGAGCTGCTCGCGGCCAACCAGATGGAGGAAGTGTGCATGGCCACGCCGGCGCTGGCGGGCAATCTCCTGATCGTCCGGACCAGGAGCCACCTGTACGCGTTGGGCGCCAGGCCGGCGCCCGGGCGTAACTGACGCGCCCGTCTGTCCGTAGCACCGATAGCGGCATGCCCGAGAGTGGGAGCGTACACCCTGCGGCACGCGAGGAGTGCGCCGCGAGAGTGCCCGTCAGGTGACCCCCGATCAGGAAGCCGAGCTCGGACGCCTGATGGTCGAGGCTCAGCAGGGCGATCGGCAGGCGTACGAGCGTCTGTTGACGCGCGTGGCGAGCCTCGTCCGGGCCTTCGTCCGCCGGCGGGTCGGTGATGCCGCCTGGTCGGATGATGTCGTGCAGGAAAGCCTGATGGCCCTGCACCGGGCGCGGCACACGTACGACACCGCCCGTCCGTTCGCGCCCTGGATGTATGCCATTGCTCAGAACCGGCTGGTCGATGCCCTGCGGGTCCAGCGCCGCCGGCTGCTCCGAGAGATCCAGCCGGAGCTGGCGCCGGAGCCTTCGCGTCGTCCCAAACAGGAGCGTGACGCGCTCATGGCCGACGTACGCAAGGCCGTGGCCGGACTGCCCGATAAACAGCGTCAGGTGATTCAGCTGTTGAAATTCGAGGAGCTGAGCGTGCGCGAGGTGGCGAATCGACTCGGGATGAGCGAAGCCAATGTCAAGGTGACCGCCCATCGAGGCTACCGGGCCTTGCGCCGCCAGATTGAGGAGTGGACCAGTGCGGACTGAAGAGCTGATTCACGAGCTGGCACAGAGTGCGCAACCCGTGCGGCCGCTTCGGCCCGTCGGAATCCGCCTGCTCGGCTGGATCGTGCTCGTGGCCGGCTCGTTCGGCGTGGTCGTCAGCGTCATGGGTACGCGGGCCGATCTCGCCGCGGTGGCCACCAGTCCGACCTTTGCTTTCGAAGCGGCCCTCTTGATCGTGACGGCATTGTCGGCGGCGGTCGGTGCACTGGTCGTCAGCGTCCCGGGGGCAGAGCGCACCGTGCTCGTACGGTGGGCGCCGGTGATGGCGGGCATCGCCGCCGTCCTCTGGGTGATCGGGGATCTGGCGGCGTCGGTGACCGCGGGCGCGCCAGAGCTTCGCTTCACCTTTGGCTGGTCCTGCGTGTGGAAGACGGCCAGCGTGGGCGCCGTCCCCGGCACCGCCCTCTTCGCGATGGTGCGACAGGCCGCGCCGCTGCGAGCGGGCTGGGCCGGACTGCTCGCGGTTCTCGCGACCGCGGCCGTCGGGGTGCTCGGTGCCAACGTCATCTGCCCAAGCGACCGCCCTCTGCATCTGCTGCTCTGGCACGTCGGGCCGCTGATGGTGTGTGCCGCACTCGGCGCGGCGCTGGGGGTCTGGCTCCTTCGATGGACGCCGCGCCGGCGCTGAGACAGGCGACGCGCGCGAATTCACGATCCACGGGCCGCGACAGTCGAACGCCTGCAGTCGCCACTCATGCTCCCGATCACCGGTCACGATCCACGGGCCGACGTCGGTCGTAACAGCGGAATCAGGTGCGGACCCCCCGAGAGATGTCCGGCCAGTCATCGGCCGCGACAACAGAGCGCCCGTCTTGGGGCGAGGCGCTCCACTTGCGCCGGTCGAGCACTGAGCGCGCTACGATGGTGGCGTGCCTGTACACCGGTGGAACGCGACGCTCGATGGACCGTTCTCGGAAGCGGCGCTGCGCGCAAAGATCGAAGCCCAGGGGTATCGCGTCGCTCGCTTTGTCTACCCCCCGGGGACGGTGTTTCCCGATCACACCCACGGCATCGACAAGATCGATGCGGTCGTGGCTGGACGCTTCCGGCTGGTCATCGGCGGGCACGTGGCGCTGCTCGGGCCCGGCGATTGGGCCCAGGTGCCCCGAGGCGCCGTCCACAACGCGGCGGTGATCGGCGATGGGCCGGTCGTGTCGCTCGACGCGGTGCGGATCGCCTCCCTCAGCGAGCCGGCGTCAGGGTGGTGACGTCCGCGACGAGTCGCCACACGCCGGTGGCCTGCCGCGTCCACACGCGCACGTAGTACGCGGCGCGGGCGCCGGCCCCGGTGTCGGCGGTGTACCGGCCCCAGGTGTATCCCAGCTCAACCGATGCAGCGGTCTCGGCCTTCATCAGCGCGCTCGACATCCACGTGACCTCTCGCTGCAGCCAACCAGCCAAGGGCTTCGCCCTTGATATCCCGCGAATCCCTTGGCTGGTTGCCAGTGTCTTTTCGGCCCGCTCCGCGGGCCTAGACTAGGACCGCTATGCGAACCACAACGAGGACACAATTCACGTTCCAGGCTGCATAGCGGTCCAATGGCCTGTTCGCCCGTCATCGGCTGCAATCCTTCCCGGTGGACCCGCCCCGAGGGCGAGCGGACCACGGAGTACGCGCGACCGGGGCCGGCGGGTAGGGCGGCGGCGAGCGCTTCGTCGGCGGCCAGGAGGCTCGCCGTGGACTGGTCCCGCGACTGTTGGCCCGCCCATGCGGCCACAGCGGCAGAGCGTTCGAAGCCACTCGCGAAGGCCGGTGGCGACGGCGTCGTCACGCCGAGGTCGAGGATGCCGCGGAACTCGCCGTTGGCCTGTCGCTTCCAGACGGAGAAGTAACAACTGTGCCTGGACGCTCGCCCAGGCACGATCGTCTCCGCGGGGCCTGTCAGGTACCCGAGATCGCCGCTGGCGGCCACATCGCCGAGTCGCGGCTCCCAGACCAGCTGCAGCCCAGCCGGTGGAGTGTCGGTCCGACGGCGGAGCGCTTCACGAGCCGCCACGGGGTCGGGCTCGAAGTTGATGGCCTCGTCTGCGAAGACGTCGATGAAGGCCTGGCGAACAGTCGTCTCCGCCGCGCGGCGAGCGAAGGCGCGCTCGGCATCCGCCATCTCCAGCAGCGCCGCCGGGAGACGCTGATTCAGCGACCGTGGCTCGACCGCCGTCGTCGCGGCGACCACGAAGGCGAGAGCGAAGGCCGGTAACTGGTGTCCGGCACTTATTTTTTCAACTCCTTGTACAGCGCCTCGACGTTGGCCTTGGCCCGCTGCAGGTTGTAGCTCTTGAACTTTTCGGCAGGCTGGAAGTCCGCGAGGGCCTGATCGGCCGTCTTGCCGGCCTTGATCGAGGCTTCGATCGAGGACACGAACGACTGCATGAACTCGCCGTAGTCGACAAACGCCTGCCACGTGGTGACGGCGCTGTGTCCGGGGATGACGGTGTCGACGCCCTTGACGGCAGCGGCGGCCTTGGCCAGAGTGCCGGGATAACTGGCGCCGCTCCCGCCGTTGTTCATGTCGATGATGGGAGAGGTGGGTCCCGAGAACGCGTCGCCGCTGTGCATCACGCGGAGACTGCGGAACACGACGAACGCGTCGCCGTTGGTATGCGCCGCGCCGGCGTAATAGAGGTCGATCGACTCGTTCCCCGACAGGACGGTCATCCGATCCTTGAATGTGCGATCTGGCAGCCCATGCTTCTTCGCGGCGGCCTGAAAGGCCGCCATCTTCGTCATGTTCGTCCCGGTGTTCTCCTGCGCGACGATCTCGACCGAGGCCGGGAAGAATTCGTTGCTGCCGACGTGGTCGCCGTGGGTATGCGTGTTGATGATGTGGGTCACGGGCTTGTCGGTGACGCTCTTCACCTTGTCGAGGATCGCCTGGCCGTAGTTGGCCAGCTTGGTGTCGACCAGCACCACCCCTGACGCGATCACGTACGCGGCGGTATTACCGCCGCCACCGGCGATGACGAACAGGTTGTCCTTGATCTTTTCGATCGTGAGCGGCTGGGGCTGCGGCGGCTGTTGCGCCGTCGCCGCGGCTACCATCCCCATCGCTCCTATCGCGACCAGAAGCGCCAAGATCATTCGACGACTCATCACACGCCTCCCGGGAAAAACACTCGCTCGATGAACCAGTACCCGCCAGCCGCCACCACGATACCCGATCCGGTGACCACGAGGGCCCGTCCCAGGCGATCGTTCCGCCGATGGAGGGTCGAGATGGCGCTCGCCGCGACCAAGACGATCGCCAGCTGCCCGATCTCGACGCCCGCGTTGAAGGAAAACAGCGACCAGCCCAGCGCCGAGGCCGGCAGTCCGAACTCCTTGAGCACGCTCGCGAAGCCGAAGCCGTGGACGAGGCCGAACACTCCGGCCACCCACGCGCGGATGTCTCGCGGCGCCGCCGCCGTGGCCGCGGCCGGGCCGTGAGCGCTCCGCGCGCGCATGCGGTCCCGGTGGACCAGCAGGTTGTCGGCCCCCACGAACACGATGCTGAGGGCGATCACCGGCTCGACGAGCCGTGCCGGCGGTGACACGAGGTCGAGTGCGGCGAGCGTGAGGGTGATGCTGTGCCCGAAGGTAAACGCGGTGACGATGGCGCTGAGTTTCCAGAGGGTGCCGCCGAGCAGGAGGAGTCCGATCAGGAACAGCACGTGATCGGGCCCGATGAGAATGTGCTCGATGCCGGCGGGAATGAAGACGGCCAGAACCGCCGACGTGCCCTGCCACGTGCCGCCGAAATAGTCCAGATGGACGCGGGCGCCGTCGAGGATGGCCTGATGCCGGAGTGTGCCGTCTTCGTACACATTGACGAAGGTCTGATGTACCGGGTCGTAGGGGAAGACCACGGCCTCCACGCGCACCGATCCCGGACGCGCATCAGCGACGCGGAAGGGCAGCCGCAGGCTCTGCCGCTCGGCAAGCACTTCCAGTCCCGACCAGGTGATGCGCGACGGTCGGCCGTCGAGCAGGATCCTGACCCGAGAGTCCATGAGCCGCGTCAGCTCGGAGAGGTGAAGGCTCGCGACCGCCGGGTCCGCGAGTCGGCCGGGCGGCTCGATCCCAAGGTCGTGGGCGACATCGAAATCGTGGACGATGAGTGCTCCCTCCACGCCGGCGTCCGAGAGCCGGAGGTCGAGAAAGCTGAAGGGCGCCGGATGCGCAGCTGCCCATGACGGCAGCACGCACAACGCCAGCAGGATCCGAGCGACGCGCATGCGGACCGACAGTCTATCGCGTTGGAGGACGAGGAACACGCCGGCTCGACCGTGTGGCGCCAACCAGGCGGGCAGGAGGGGTCACGTCGAGCACGCGCGGGATTGCAGGGCCCGTGAGGGAGGTGCGGCACGCACGTCGGGACGCTACACTCGTTCGGCGCGGCGCGCGATCGCCGTCAGCCAGGTGTGGCGCAGGATCCAACTGCCTGGAAAGATCGTGCGCCAATACGGCGTGAAACGGCGGAGGCCGCCTCGGTCAGTGGCGTACACTCGTGTTTCGGTCGTCACCCGCGTCCGACCATCGCCCACAGGCTCGAGCGCAAAGCTCATCGTGGCCTTGACGATCCCGGGGTCCTCGAGCTGGCGGAACCACACGGTGTCGCGCGTCACCGGCCCGGGATTGAAGCCGGGCGGGGCGCCGACGATGGCTCCGACCACGACTTCCCGCTCCGTGTCGGCCAGGCGCAGGAACCCGGAGCGGGTGGCCACGTCGAGGATGGGCTGCTGCCCGGGAGCGTTGAGGATGCTCTCGGGGCCTGGGCGTCCGAGGCGCCGAATCGACGTCAACGCGAGGAACAACCAGATCTCTTCAGCCGTCACGAGGTTGATCGCGGCTTTGACGCGATCACGCGGTGCCGCGATAGAACGTACGTGCACCTCGCGGAAATGAAACGACGGCGTCAGCACGTCGTGCTCGGTGACCTGCGGTGCCACCGTCTGCCGGCCCGGTAGGGCGACGGCGTTGGCCGCGAGCAACGCGGTCGCCAGCAGCGCGCACCGCACGCCACGGCCACGGGTCCCGAGCCGCACGCGTGGCAGGGGCCGAACAACGGCCAGGAGTCCGAGAAGGAAGGCCAGGAGGCAGGCGTACCAGATGGAGGAGAGGATCCAGTCGGTCATTTCACGAAGATGCCCTTGGGCATCTTCACGTGCACGCCCATCGTCCCATCGACCAGCTGTGTGATGGCGACGTCGCCCGCGATGCTGGTCAGCTGATAGGCGGCGTGTTTGTCGAGCCCCTTGGTGCTGACGAGGAAATCGATCATCTCCTGGATGGCGATGCGTGTCGCCGCCGTGAGATCCACGTTCGTGCCCATGCTGATGTAATGCGTGGGGGTTTCCGCACGCGGCCACGCCAGCGTCAGGCGCTTGCGTACCGTGAGCTGTACCCGTCCGCGGAGCGAGGTCTCGATGGCGGTCTGATCGACCTCGCCGTCGCCCTGCGCGGCGTGTCCGTCGCCGATCTGAAACAGCGCGCCAGGCACATGGACGGGAATCCACAGCGTCGTCCCGGCGACCAGTTCTTTGTTGTCCAGGTTGCCGGCATGGATGTCCGGAGGGTTGCTGCTCACGCGACCTCGCGCCGGCGGAGGCGCCACGCCCATGCTGCCGAAGAACGGCCGCAGCGGAATCTCGATGCCAGGGGCAAAGTGGCCGACCAGCCGTTGCCGGTCCAGCCGGATGATGCGCATGCCGGCGCCAGGCGTGCAGTTCTCGCGGATGAAGCCGGCGCACCCGTTGTAGCCATAGTCGAGGGCGAGGTCGATCGACAGGACGCGCACCTCGAGGGCATCGCCCGGTTCGGCGCCCTCGACGAACACGGGCCCGGTGAGGATGTGTCCGCCCGGCCCGCGGTCTTTGACCTGATCCACGATCGCTCGCAGTGAGGCCTGGATGGCCGTGGACGCGATGCCCGCCTTTTCCAGCCGATCCGGTGTGGAGGTGAGGAGCGTATCGACGTCGAGGATGTCGCCCGACGCGATGCGCAGCACGGGCGCCGTGTCAGACCAGTAGTATCCGTAGGCGACCGTCGCGGGAGTGGCTTCCAGGCGATGCGTGCGCGGGGGCGAGGTCTGAGACGCCATCAGCGTCGTGCCGCAGACGACCCACAGCCACCAGCCGGAGACGCGCATGCGCCGATCTTAGCCGCGGGGAGCCTGCCCGATAGAGATTTCTGCGCGCCCCTGGCAGATCCTGTACGCAGAATCTCCAAACATCTCCAATCAAGCCCGACCCCTTTGTGGAAAACCGGCTACGATGCCGCCATGCGCTCGCTCCTCGCGGCCGGCGGCCTCGCGCTCTGGGCAGCCGTGGCCATGACCTTTGGCGACTGGGTCTGGGCCACCCTGGAGCTGCGCCACCGGATGGTGTACGGGTTGGCTCATGGCACGCTGCTCTGCCTCTGGCTGGGGCTCTACCTGGGCCTGCTCACCGCCCGCGTGGCCTGGACCGCCGGCATCGGCGGGCTCATCGGCCTGCTGGCCGCCGCGAGCTTCTACGTGCTCGCGCCACTGCTCGGATACTCGGCGATGTTCCTGTCGTGGATCGGCCTGTGGCTGGCACTGGCCTGGCTGGCCCAGCCGGCGGCGGGGCCGGCCTCCGCAGGCGGACGCGTGTCATGGCTGCGCGCGCTTCTCGCCGCCAGTGGCTCGGGCCTCGCCTTCTACATGGTGTCGGGCATCTGGAGGACGCCGCCCTCGTCTTACGTCTTCGCCTGGCACTTCGTCGCGTGGACCCTCGCGTTCCTGCCCGGCAGCCTCGCCCTCCTCTTCCGCGTCGCAAGGTAGTACACGTCAGGTGCTCGGGTGCGACAGGTGCGTCAGGTGCTGGAGTGCGGGGGTGCGCCAGGTTGCTGGAGTGGGGTGCCCAGATGGGGCAAGTATGCAGGTCCGAGGCGGCGTCCTGTCTCCGTACATGCGCTGAATCTGAGTAATCTGCGTAATCTGCGGATTGGTAATCTGCGGAGTCGGCTCAGCTCAGCGCCTGAATCACATCCGATCGCGTGATGATGTAGGTCTCGTCGCTCTTGAAATCGCGGACGAGCACCGCGGGATTCTCCGGCGTCAACATCGTCGCCAGCGACTCGAGGCTCGTCGACACATCAGCGAACGGAAACGCCGGCTGCATGATGGCCTCGACCGGCCCGCGCTTGACCTCGGGGTTCTTGACGATTTCCGCGTAGAGCACGGCTTCGCTGATCGAGCCCACGATACGGCCGTTCGAAGTGACCGGCACCTGCGAGAAGCCGTTTTCGGTCATCAGGTGTGCAGCCCGTGCCACCGTCTCGGCCACGTCGATGGCGACCAGCGCCGCCGCCTTCCGCGTCGCGACCAGGTCGCGTGCCGTGAGGCCGGTGGGCTCGAGGAATCCCCGGGCCTGCATCCAGTCGTCGTTGAACATCTTGCCGAGATACCGCGTGCCATGGTCATGGAAGATGACGACGACGGTTTCTCCAGCACGAAAGTGGTGGGCGAGTTGCAGGAGTCCAGCCATCGCGGCCCCGGCCGAGTTCCCCGCGAAGATGCCCTCCTCTCGCGCGATGCGCCGGGTCATGATGGCGGCATCCTTGTCGGTCACCTTCTCGAAGGCGTCGATGGTGGAGAAGTCGACGTTCTTCGGGAGGAAGTCTTCGCCGATCCCCTCGGTGATATAGGGATAGATCTCGTTCTTGTCGAAGATGCCCGTCTCTTTGAACTTCTTGAAAACGGATCCGTAGGTGTCGATGCCCCACACCTTGAGCGCGGGGTTCTGTTCCTTGAGGAACTTGCCAGCGCCACAGATGGTCCCGCCGGTGCCGACGCCCGAGACGAGGTGGTCGATTCGACCACCGGTCTGCTCCCAGATTTCGGGGCCGGTCTGTTCGTAATGCGCCTGGCTGTTCGAGAGATTGTCGTATTGATTGGCTTTCCACGCGTTCGGAGTGTCGCGTTCCAGGCGCGACGAGACGGAGTAGTAGGAGCGTGGGTCCTCCGGGTCCACGTCCGTGGGACACACAATCACCTCCGCGCCGAAGGCCCTGAGGGCATCCACCTTTTCCTTGGACTGCTTGTCGGTGGTCGTGAACACGCACTTGTAGCCCTTGACCACGGCCACGATCGCGAGGCCCATGCCCGTGTTGCCCGACGTTCCTTCGACAATGGTGCCGCCAGGTCTCAACTTGCCGCTGCGCTCGGCGTCCTCGATCATCTTGACCGCCATCCGGTCCTTGATCGAGTTACCGGGGTTGAAGGTCTCGATCTTGGCCAGCACGTCCGCCGCGACCACACCGCGTGTGATGCGGTTGATGCGGACGAGCGGGGTGTCACCGATTGTCTCCAGGATGTTGCTGCAGATGCGGGGCCTGGTGTACATGGCGGTCGTCTCTGCCGCGGATCATATCAGCGCCCCTCGCGGGCCCAAGTGCGTTAAGATCCGTTGATACAACCGGATTCACCCACGGAGGCGTTCAATGAGTCGTCTGATAGCAGTGGCCGTGCTGGCACTGATGGCTGCACCAACGTCGGCGCAGTTCGACAACGTCGGGACCATCTCGTTTCCGACATCCGGCTCGCCGAAAGCCCAACAGCATTTCCTGCGTGGGGTGGCGATCCTGCACAGCTTTGGCTGGAAGCAGGCCATCGCAGAGTTCAAGCAGGCGCAGGCGATCGAGCCCGGCTTTGCGATGGCGTATTGGGGCGAGACCCTCTGCTACAACCACCCGCTGCAGACCGAACAGGACGCCAAGACCCCTCGCGCCGTCCTGGCGCGGCTTGGCGCGACGACGGAGGCCCGGCTGGCCAAGGCGCCGACGGCGCGGGAGAAAGGGTTCCTTCAGGCGGTCGAGATCCTCTGGGGCGAGGGCAGTGACTGGCGCGCGCGGCGGGTGGCGTACAAGCACGCCATGGAGCGCCTGCACCAGCAGTATCCGAACGACGATGAGGTGACGACCTTCTACGCGGTGGCCCTTCTGAGCGGCGCCAGGGCTCTCGATGACGACACCTACCGGTACGAGATGAAGGCGGGTGCGCTCGCCCTCGACGTCTTCAAGCGCAATCCCAAGCATCCGGGCGCGCCCCACTACACGATCCATTCATTCGACGATCCGATTCATGCGCCGCTGTCGCTCGAAGCGGCTCGTGCCTACGCGGAGATCGTGCCGGCCGTGTCCCACGGCGTCCATATGCCCACGCACATCTTCATCCAGCATGGCATGTGGAACGAGGTTGCCCACCAGAACGTCCGCGCGTTCAACGTCGCGAAGGCCCTTTACGAGCCCGGGGACGTGCCGGGCGATCTGTCGCACTCGGGCGACTGGGGCCAGTACGGCTTCCTCCAGCTCGGCGACTACGCCGGCGCTCGCGAGCGTATCAAGGCGATCGAAGAGATGCAGGCGACGACAAAGCACCCGCGTGCCGCCGGGGTGGTCGCGCTTGTCAACGCCCGCTACATCATCGAGACCGAGGAATGGAAGCTGAAGCCCATCGCCGACAACGCGTCGAACGAAACCATCCTCGCCAACGGCATGAGCGCCGTCCACCTCGGCGACATGGCGATCGCGGAACAGATGGTGGCGAAGCTGGCGGCCAAGACCGGCGAACCCTCGGCGGCCGCCGGGGGCGCCCATGCCGACCACGGCCCGACGCCAGCGCCCACGGCCGGCGGGGGGCCTGATGCCGGCAAGGCGGTGCGCATCATGCACCGGGAGCTTGCCGCGCTCATCGCGTTGAAGAAGGGGCAGAAGGACGAGGCCGTCAGCCTGTTGACCGAAGCAGGCAAGATTGAAGAGAGCATGCGGCCCCCCAACGGTGCGGCCGACCCGGTCAAGCCGGCCCATGAACTACTGGGCGAGGTGCTGCTCCAGGTGGGCCAGCCAGCCCAAGCGGCGACGGCGTTCGACACGTGTTTGCTGCGCATGCCCAATCGCGCACGGTCGCTGATCGGTGCCGCGCGCGCGCACGCCGCGGCGGGCCACGCGGATGTGGCCGAGGCGCGCTACAAAACGCTGATGTCGTTCTGGAAGGGCGCGTCGATTAGCCGGCCAACGACCGAAGCCCGCTAAAAAGGTGCCTGGCACCTTTTTTGGCGCGCGTGGCGGAGGACTGAGTGGACATGCCCAAACCGGGCGACGTGCATCGTCGCCTGCAGTGCCTGATCGGCGAACGGGCGGGTGACGAGCTCATGCACCCCGCGCTGTGGGACCCAATCGGCGGCCCGACGACGGGCCGGGCCGTCAATCGCTGCGAAGACGCGTCCATAAGGCGGGCGCTGCGGGCCCTGGCGCTTGCCGTATGATCATCAGATGCAGCGGACGCTCAACGCGAAGCTGACCTACGAGGACTACGCGTCCATCCCCGCCGACGGGAAGATCTACCAGATTCTCGATGGAGAGGTGTTCGTGACTCCTGCGCCCTCCCCGTTCCACCAGCGGTCGTCCAAGCGGCTGCAGCGCCAGCTCGAGCGGTACTTCGAGGAGTCTGGGCGCGGTGAGGTGTTCGATGCGCCGATCGACTTGATCCTCTCACCTCACGATATCGCACAACCCGATCTGGCGGTCGTCACCGATCGCCTGTCGGTCGTGCGGCGGGGCATCGAAGCGCCGCCGCTCGTGGTCGTGGAAGTGCTGTCACCCTCGACCGAACGCTACGATCGGCAGACCAAGGCCCGGCGCTACGCCACGCTGGGCGTCGCGCACTACTGGATACTCGATCATGAGGCGCGGCGCCTGGAGTGTTTCCGGAATCGCGACGGCGTCTTCGAACTCGTCGTGTCCGCGGACGGTGACTCGACCCTGGGGCACCCCGACTTCGACGGCCTCTCCATCGATCTCGCCGCCATCTGGCGATAACGCGTGCGGCGCACGGTCAGCGGGTGAAGATTTGAGCGCCAGCCGGTGCCTGAGTCAGACCGTGCGGATTTCAGCAAGAGCACCGCAGAAGCCCGGCCGCGATCACGAGCGCAGTGCGGTGAGCATGCGTCACAACGAAAACCTTCCTCGGTCGACGTCAGGCCGAGAGCCGTCCGCCTTCAGCGCGACGTCGCGGCGACCGGGACGCTCACTGTGAACACGAAGCGCTGCCCGTCGCGGCTGACGTTTTTCCAGTGTGCCGCAGAAGGTCCGAGCACGGGGACCGGTAACTTGAAAAGAAGCCTGGCTGTCCCCGCCTGAAACGTGGGAGTCGTGGTCACCTGCAGCGCCATCACCTCCCAATCGAGCGTCAGGTAGTACAGTTCCTTGCCGTCCTGCCGCCAGAAGATCATGCCCAGTGCGCCCGCGTTGGACACCCGCACCGGTGTCGCGCCTCCCGCGCCGGCCTCGGGCTTCCTTGCGTCAAACGGGCGCACATAGACCTCAGATATCTCGGCCTCGACCTCGTTCGACAGGTAGGCCATAAAGCGGGAATCGGGAGACAAACGGGGCTGTGCCACTTCGTACTCGTCGCGCAGCCACTCAATCTCTTTCCGCTCAAGAGCTTTCTGATCTCCACTGAGCGGCACCACCAACAAGAGTCCATGGCAGCCGTCGTGGAAGCTCAGGAACTTTCCGTCCGCCGACCAGTCCGCCAGCTCCATGAATGCGCCTGGCGTGTACTGAAACAGTTGCTCGTCATTGCCAGTTCCGTCCCACGCTTTTCGATAAATGCTGGAGAAGCTCCGGCGAATCGAAACGTAGGCCACCTGCGTGCCGTCCGGAGACCAGATCGGCGTATTCTCCGGTGAGGCATCATTGGTGACTGGCGTGCCCTTGCCCGAGGCGACGTCGAACGTCCAGATGTCCTCGTTGCCCGTCCCTGGATCAGCCCTTACAACTGCCACCCTTGTTCCGTCCGGTGAGAGCGCCGGATTTTGGTAACGACCAGGTTCCCCCACCTTGTTCAGCACTCTCCCTTGGCGGTCCAACACCGTGATTTGTCGGAGGGTCGGCGCATGCGGCACCGCGATCACGACTCGCTCACCGTCGCGGCTGACGCTGGCCACGGCCAGATTGACGGCGATGGCCTCCGACAACCGGAACAGCACCTTCGGCTGTCGCAATTGCAGCGCCGGACGCGAATCGACCTCGACCGCCATGACGCTGAGATCAGGCGCGACGTAATACAACTCGGCGCCGTCCTGCCGCCACCCGAGCGGCCCGTTCCCCCCTCGATCGGACGCCTGCCACGGCCCGGTCGCCGGTGGTGTTCCCGCCGCCTGGGTGGGGTCGAACGGGCGGACATACACTTCGTTTTTTCCGGACTCATCTGATTGGTACGCGAGGAAACGGCCGTCGGGCGACAGGTGCGATCCGAGAATCTGCGACGTGCTGCGAAACACTTCGAGCGGCGTGCGCGGCCCGTCGCCCGCGACGGGCAGCGCATACAGGGTCCCTCCCGACAAATCCGTGGCCGAAAATGTCAGAAACCATCCGTCGCGCGACCAGTCGCGGAGGATCAGGCCTCCGCCTGGATGCTGATACAGCAACTGCTCGGCGCCTGCTCCATTCGAGGCCTTCCGGTAGATGCCGAAGTGGCCGGCCCGTAAACCCACATACGCCAGCTCGCGGCCGTCCGGAGACCACACCGGCCACCGCACGAACTCCTGCTCCTCCGTTTGATTGGCGGTGATCCGCGTCGGCTTTGCGGTCGCCACATCCAGGACCCAGAGGTCCACGGTCTCGCGCTCCAAATCGCTCTTCCACACCGCCAGCCGTGTCCGATCGGGGGAGAAGATCGGATCGAGATAGATCGCACGCTCCCCGATCGTCGTCATGACCTTTCCCTGTCGGTCGAACACGGTGAGGACTCGAGCCTGGGCCTCGAACCGTTCAGCGTTCCGTCTGGCCTTTGCAGCTTTGGCTGCGTCGGCTTTCGCCTTGTCCGCGGCTGTGGTCGGGGCCGGCGCCTGGGCCGGACCGGTCGCCGGCGCTTGCGCCTGGGCGGCGCTCGTCATGGAAGCCAGCGAGAAGGCCGCACACACCGCAGCGGCCGCCAGGAGTCGCGATCCACGTGTCAACAGTTCTGTGGACATAGCGACACCACTCTCCCGTCCGACAGCGTGATGATGCGCAGGAGCCCCCAATTGGTCCCGTCCCTGG
>JBQTIE010000066.1:0-7046 GCA_052389315.1 Acidobacteriota bacterium | reverse complement strand
TGAACGAGCTGCTCTTCACGTCGCTCGATTACGCCGTGGTTGGCAAGAAGCCCCCTACAGCCTGAAGATCTTCTCGCTCGCGACCTTCTTCAGCGCGTTGCGCGTGTCCACGAGGAGCGGGAAGCGCCTCACGATACCCGGGTAGTCGAAGACCTGATGGTCGGTGATGATCAGGGCGCAATCGGCCCCATCGGCCGCCGTCTCCTCCGGCACCGAGGTCAGGTGAAGCGATCCGTGCTCCAGGACCGGCACGTACGGATCGGTGTAGCTCACCTCGGCACCGCGGCGGACGAGCAGCTCCATGATGTCGAGCGCCGGGGACTCGCGCATGTCGTTGACATCGCGCTTATAGGCGATGCCGAACACGTGCACCCGCGAGCCGTTGAGCGCCTTGCGGGCGGAGTTGAGCGCCTGCGCCGTGCGCTCGACGACGTACTCGGGCATGGCGCCGTTGATGTGGCCGGCCAGCTCGATGAAGCGGGCTTCGAAGCCGCTCTGCCGCGCCTTCCACGACAAATAGAAGGGGTCGATCGGGATGCAGTGCCCCCCGAGCCCAGGGCCGGGATAGAAGGGCATGAAGCCGAACGGCTTCGTCTTCGCCGCGTCGATCACCTCCCACACGTCGATGTTCATCCGGTGGCTCATGAGGGCGAGCTCGTTGACCAGCCCGATGTTGACGGCGCGGAACGTGTTCTCCAACAGCTTGACCATTTCGGCCACCCGCGTCGAGGTCACCGGGACGACCGTGTCGATGACCTGGCTGTAGAAGGCGACGGCCGCGGCCGTGCTGGCCTCGTTGATGCCACCCACGACCTTCGGGATGTTCCTGGTGGTGAAGTGCGGGTTGCCCGGATCCACCCGCTCGGGCGAAAAGGCCAGGTAGAAGTCTTCGCCGGCTTTCAACCCGCGCGCCTCGAGCGCCGGCTGCACCACTTCTTCCGTGGTTCCCGGGTAGGTCGTCGACTCCAGGATGATCAACTGGTTCTTGCGGATCACTCCCGCCGTGGTCTCGACCGCCTGGATCACGTAGGACAGGTCGGGGTCGCGGGTCTTGCGGAGCGGCGTCGGCACGCAGATGTCGATGATGTCGACATCGCCGAGCGCCCCGCCGTCGACGGTCGCGGTAAACGAGCCGGAGTCGACAGCGGCCTTCACGTGCGCGGATGGGACGTCGGGGATGTAGCTGAGGCCGGCGTTGAGCTGCGCGACCTTGGCATGATCCACGTCGTAGCCCACGACGGGGAAACCGGCGCGGGCGAATTCGATGGCCAGGGGCAGTCCCACGTAGCCGAGGCCGATGACGCCCAGGCGGGCATCCTTGCTGGCGATCCGAGCAAGCAGGTCCATAGGGTTTCAGGTCCGATAGAAGCGCGCGAGCACCTCGACCACCGACGCCTGCTGCGGCTCGGTGAGCTCGGAATAAATCGGCAAGGCGAGGGAATCACGGGCCGCCGCCTCCGCATTGGGAAAGGCCCCAGGGCGGTAGCCGAGCGAGTCGAAGCACTGCTGCAGGTGAAACGGGACGGGATAGTAGATCTCGGTGCCGATGCCATGGGCGTCGAGGTGCGCCTTCAGGCGATCGCGGTCGGGCACGCGGATGACGAACTGGTTGTAGATGTGCGTGCGATCGGCGGCTTCGACGGGCAACTGAACGCGGTCGGTCAGGCCCGCGGCGTCGAAGAGCTGACGATACCGCGCGGCGTTGCGCTGCCGGCCGGCCGTCCAGCCCTCCAGGTGCGGGAGCTTGACGCGCAGCACGGCGGCCTGCAGCGCGTCGAGCCGGAAGTTGCCGCCGACGAAGTGATGAAAGTACTTCGGCTCCATGCCGTGATTGCGCAGCAGCCGGAGCCGTCGCGCCAATGCCGGGTCGTTCGTGGTGACCAGGCCGCCATCGCCGAAGCCGCCGAGGTTCTTGCTGGGGAAGAACGAGAAGCACCCAATCGCGCCAAGCGATCCGACCGCGTGATCGTGATACTTCGCGCCGATGGCCTGCGCGGCATCTTCGATGACGGGGATCTGGGCACGGCTGGCGGCGTTGATGATCGGCATCAGGTCGGCCGCCTGGCCGAACAAGTGCACCGGAACGACGGCCCGGGTCTTCGACGTCATCGCGGCGATCGCGGCGTCGGCGTCGAGGTTGAAGGTGTCGAGATCGATGTCGACCAGCACCGGCCGCGCCCCGAGGCGTACCACGCAACCGGCCGTGGCAAAGAACGAATAGGTGCTGGTCACCACCTCGTCGCCGGGGCCGACGCCCGCGGCCATCAGCGCGGCCAGCACGGCATCGGTGCCGGACGACACGCCAATGGCGTGCTGCACGCCGAGGTAGGCCTCGAGGTCCCGCTCGAGCGCCTCGACCTCGGGTCCGTGGATGAATCGCTGGCTGTCACACACCCGCGTGACGGCCTCGAGGATGGCCGGCCGCAGCGGAGCGTATTGCGCTTGCAGATCGAGCAGTGGGACCGCCACAAACTCCAGATCGTATCACGCGATCTCGCGGGTGTCCCGAGTGCGCGTCGTGGCGCATGCTCGCGCACCGACTGCACGTGGCGCACGCGGCCAGCTAACGCACGCGCATTTTATATAGTGATTTCATGGACGTCGATGTCGCTGTCATAGGCGCGGGGGTGGTGGGTCTCGCCTCCGCGCTGGCGCTCGCCGAGACGGGCGCGTCGGTCTGCGTGCTCGAACAGGAGGCTCGCGCCGGCCATGCCACCAGTACGAGGAACAGCGGCGTGATCCACGCCGGGCTGTACTACCCGAAGGACTCGCTGAAAGCCAAGCTGTGCATCGAGGGGCGCGACCGGCTGTACGCCTTCTGTCCCCAGCACGACGTGCCCCACCGCCGCAGCGGCAAGCTCGTGGTCGCCAGCGGGCATGACGAGCTCGGCCAGCTCGAGGCGCTGTTCGAGCGGGCGGCAGGGCTCGGCGTGTCGGTCGAGATGGTCGATCAAACCTTCATCCGCGGCAAGGAGCCTCACGTGCTATCGGCGACCGCCGCCATCTGGTCACCCGACAGCGGCATCGTCGAAGCCGAGTCGCTGGTGCGGACGCTCGATCGCCTCTGCCGCGATCGGGAGGTCGCCTTGCTCCTGCGCAGCCCCCTGGTTGGCGCGGCGCCGCGGGGCACGTTGATGGAGCTTCGTACGCCGCACGAGCGGTTCGAGACCGCCACGGTCGTCAACGCCGCGGGCCTCTATGCCGATCGCGTGTCCGCGCTGCTCGGCGGCTGCGACTTCACCATTCACCCGTGCCGCGGGGAGTACGTCGAGCTCGCCGCGTCACGGCGCGTGTGGGTGAACGGGCTCGTCTATCCCCTGCCCCATGGCGTCGGGCTCGGGGTGCACCTGGTGAAGACCACATGGGGAAGCGTGCTCCTGGGCCCGACGACGGAGTACCAGGCGTCGCGAGACGATTACGAGAGCCACCGCCTCCCTCTCGAGGCCTTCGTCGAGCCGGCGCGCGCCCTGCTCCCCGAGCTGACGCGCGCGGACCTGCAGCCGGGCAGTACCGGCATCCGCGCGAAACTGCAGGGACCGGGAGACGGGTTCGCCGACTTCCTGATCGAGCGGGACGTGAAGAACCCTCAGGTGATCCAGGCGGCGGGAATCGACTCGCCCGGCCTGACCTCAGCGCTGGCGATCGGCCGCCTCGTCGCCGACATCTGGGCCAACCGCTAGCGAGGCTCCGCCTGAGACCGCCGAGCATGTTGGGCGGTGAGGCTCCGCCTCGCTAGCTGGCAGTATTGGTTTTGCCCGGCCTCCGGCCGGGCGAGAGTCTTGAAGGCCGATCGAAAAACTTGACTCATTCGTAAGGATTCTCGGCCTTCAAGACTCTAGCGAAGCGGCCGCGTCCTCGGTGAGCAAGTGCCGGTGCGGCTGCGCCTCCAGGAGAGCGCGCGTTCTCGTCAGTTGCTGACGGGATGCGTCTGCAGAGGCAAGGTCGCTGGCGAGTGTCGTGAACACTGGTCGGACTCGGAAGCGCCGGCGGTCAACGCGGGAGGCGCCGGACACGGGCACTCGTGCCCTCCGCCAATCCACGGCCTGACGTGTGTAGGCCGCCGGCGGTAATTCATGGGTTGTGAAGGCTCCGAGATCCTGCAAGCAGGTCTGGAGGAACCGGTTGACGGCCGGACGGTCGCCCAGGACAATTGCGGCCGACGGCTGGCACGGGGCGGCGCGGCCCCGAGTCCTTTGTGGACAGAACCAGCAATGGCCGCCGTCCAGTGATACGACGTAGGCAGACAAACGCGAATCAGGGCACGATGACTCGTTGACTGGGTGAATGCCGCGTTACCAAAACAGCAAAGGGGGGCGCATGAAGCCGAGGCCGATTGTTTTACTTGGCGTCGCCGCGTTGCTGGTAGCGACGTTCGGAGTTCAACCCACGATGCCACAGAGTGGCAAGGCCTTCTCCGAGGAAGATTTCGAGGTTGCATTCAGCTTCTTCGCTGGGGGTGGGACGTGGGCCTTCCGCCTGGCTCCTGCCGCGGATCCCGATAAGGAAACGACCTGGAAAGTGATGGTGTTGCGGCAGCGGGGCTCGACCAAGACGTCCTTTCAGCTGGGTCCGGCGGAGCTGGGGCCGAAGTCCACGATCTCGTCTGCGCAAAGACTTCTCGATCTGTACGCGGCGCCGCGGGACCTCATCGAATTCTTGCGACGCTACGCGGACCGAGTCGAGAAAGGCGAACTCGAGGCGTACCTGTTGGCAACGCCGCCAGTGAAGCAGGGGGAGAGCGTTCCCATAAAGGCAGCTGTCTCATTAGCGAAACGAGGCCTTCTTGACCTTCTCAAGTAGTCGAGGGACGAGATTCAATGGCCGCCGAACATGGCGTTGCACCCGTCGGCCGCTGGCGACTCTGAGCGGGCCGCGGGTGAACGCCGACGTTGCAGCGGGACTCACTCGGAGCCAATTGCAGGCACGCCCAAGTTCCGACAGATCTTGTGCGCGAGGTTGTTGGGAATCTCGGTGTGACGTGGAACAGCTTCGACGGTGCCGGTTCGTGGGGTTGGTCCAAAGGGAATGGGAAGCACCTTCTCGCTTGAGCACGCACCCATGTTTGCGTAGGTGCTTCAAGAGAGAGCTACGTTTCACTTCACGGTCACCGTCTCCCGTTCCGCATCAGGTGGCACTCCGCGGAGGCCGTCCTCCCGGCGGTCCTCGAGGATGAGGGCAATCGCATCAGCCAGGCTGCCGCGCGCTTCTTCCTTGGTACGCCCCTGCCCGTTAGCACCTGGAATCTCTGGGCAATACGCCACGTACCAGTCGCCATCTCGTTCAAAAACTCCTGTAAACTCGTTGTGCATGTGCGGTTCCTGCGATCTACGATACCGCCGTACGAGGCCCGCTGTCTAACACCCGTGCACCAGACGGCCGCCGGTGCAATCATGAGCGGCCGCTGGTGAACGCTGGCCGTTCGGCAGAACTGGCATACGATCTTGATCGACGATTGAGGGACTGCTGACTGCACGCCAATGGCCATCGTGGTGGACGTGGGAACTCGAATCCGGCGCGGAACACGGCGGCCCTCACTCGTGACCACCTTTCGACCGACCGACGTACAGGTGATTCGCTCGACACTCGGAGTGTCGCAGTCTGAGTTCGCTCTGATGATTGGGGTGAGCGTGGCGACGCTCAGGAACTGGGAGCAGGGGAACGAACTCCCGACGGGCCGGCACTCGCTTTACTGCGCGTTGCGGCGCGCAATCCAAAGGCCGTGGTTCAAGCGCTGCACTCGGAACCCACCCAGGGGCGGCATGACATCCACGTAGAGCCGATGCGCGTTGGCTCGTGTGCGCGCGCGGCTCATTGGAACGTCAGGCAGGGCGGAACAGGAGCTCCCTACGTGGTCAACAAGTGAACTTCGACCTTCAGACCGCCGTGGCTGTGCTGTCTCGGACTCCAACAGTTCTCGATGTGTTTCTCCGCGATCTTCCTGCATCCTGGACATCGGGTACAGAGGGCCCCGACACGTGGAGCCCGTACGATGTCGTCGGGCATCTCACTCATGGAGAGCGCACGGATTGGATACCGCGTGTGGAACATCTCCTTGCCCATGGCGAGGCCGTACCCTTTCCCGTGTTCGATCGTTTCGCACAGTTCGAGGCATCAGAGGGCAAGAGTCTCCCGGGGCTGTTGGATACGTTCCGGGAGCTGCGCGCTGAGAACCTTCGCCGTCTGGCAGCGCTGGGGCTGACGGCGGCCGATCTCGAGCGAACGGGTCAGCATCCAGAGTTCGGGAGAGTGGCCCTCGGCCAGCATCTCGCCACATGGGTGGCACATGACTTGGACCACCTTGTCCAGATTGCCCGTGTCATGGGTCGTCAGTATGCGGAGGCCGTTGGGCCCTGGCGTCAATACTTGCGGATCATTGGGCCTGCCTAATCCCGCGACGGAGCCGTCCGGCCGGCGCCTTCATGCGCGCGGCGGCTCGTCGCGAATCGTTGGGCCGTATTCACGACGATCCTGAGACCCGCGATGAAGGTCGCCGCATACCAAGCACCGCTGTTGCCCAGCGGCTCGATGGAGGCCATCGGTCTTATTGCGGCGCAAGTCAAAGCTTGCGAGGCGGCCGGCGCGGAGATTCTCTGCTGTCCGGAAGCGGTACTCGGTGGGCTCGCCGACTACAGCGACCGGCCAGCCGAGCTTGCGATCGAGGTGGCGGGCGGTCAACTGCGTGCCCTGCTGGGCCCGTTGGCCAGCCGGAGGGTGACGACCATCGTCGGTTTCACCGAACTCGGCTCCGGGGGGGAGTTGTTCAATTCCGCGGCGGTCTTTGCCCACGGTGACGTTGTCGGTGTGTATCGGAAGATACACCCAGCGATCAATCGGTCCGTCTACGCCCCCTCGGCGGCGACTGCCATCTTCAAGGTGGGGGACGCGGTCTTCGGCATCGTGATCTGTCGGGACTCGACCTTCCCTGCGCTCGCGCGCGGCATTGGCGCGCGCGGGGCCACGGCGTTTTTAGTTGCAACCAACAACCCCCAGGCTACAGCCAAGGGCGGAGCGGAGGTCGTCGAAGACGCGCGGCGAACGGACGTCCG
>JBQTIE010000065.1:0-2878 GCA_052389315.1 Acidobacteriota bacterium | reverse complement strand
TCTCGCGCAGCTCGATGGTCTTCCTCTTCACCTGCTCCATGGCCGGCTTGTTCTTGAGCGTGGCCGTCGCCCCGTAGCGCGCGAGCACGTTGACGCTGCCGGTCGAGAACGGTCGCATCTTCGCGAGGATCTCGGGGGTAGAGACGGCGTATCCCACGCGCATCGCCGCCATGCCCGCGATCTTCGAGAACGTACGGGCGATGATCACCGGACGGCCCTCGTTCACATACGGCATCGCCGTCGCGTAGTTCGGGTCGTCCACGTAGTGGTGATACGCCTCGTCGATCAACACCGGCATGCCGGACGGCAGTCCGTCCAGCAGCTGCTTGATCTCGTCCTTGGTGACGATGACGCCCGTCGGGTTGTTCGGGTTGACGACGTAGACGAAACCGATCTCGCTGGCATGCTTCTTCGCCAGGTCGAGGAACACGCCGACATCCTGACGATAATCCTTCGTCAACGCGAACGTGATGGCCTCGGTCTTGAGGCTCGTCGCATGACCGTAGACGGAGTTGTACGAAGGGGTCACGCCCAATACTTTCCTGCCGTCCTTCAAGAACGTGACGCCGACCACGTTGAGGATCTCGCCGGAACCCGCCCCGAGGAGGACGTTCTCCGGCTTGACGCCGTCGTATTCCGCGATGGCCTGGTTGAGGCCCGGGTCCGGATAGCCGTAGCGCCCCGCGTACTTCCAGGCGCCTTCCATGGCCTGCATCACCGAGTCCGGAATGCCCCAGTTGTTCTCATTGCTGGAGAGCTTGGCCATGGCGTCGTACTCGGCGGCCGACGGGCCTCGACCGGCACCTGGCACTCCCTGTCGACCCTGACCGGCGCCGCGCCCCTGTGCGAGCAGATCCAGATTGCCGCCGGTACCTGCGTACCCGAGAGCGGCCGCCAGACCACCGACGAACTTGCGGCGGGAAACCGCGTCCTTGAACTCCATGCGTTCCTCCGGTTGTTGAGCCGACGTGCGGATTCTACTTCTTTCTCGCCGCCTGCGCCGCGGCGATCATCCGTTCGGGCGGGGTGCTGGCCACAACGGTCCCCAGGGCCTCCAATGGCAGGTCGTCCAAGGACTTGAACCGCAGGCAGGACTTGCCCATGTTCAACGTCTTGCCCGCTTTCGCAAACTGCTCCTCGAGGTAGCGCCGCTGTTTCGGATCGACATACGGGCCCATCAGGTATACGGCGTAGTAGTTCTTCTGGGCCGCGAGGGCCGCGTACAGCAACGGTTCGCCGTTGTAGGTGTCGGAGAAGGCGGCGAGCGGAATCTCGTAGCTGATCATCCCCCAGTTGATCCGCTCCCGGTACCCCTTGGGCAGGTGCTTCTTGATCACGTTGCGCACCCTGGTCAGGACCTTCCGCCGGTCGTCTGGCAGCGATCTGAGGTAATCGCGGATGGTCGCTGGGCGCGTCACCATGTGGCGGAGCATAGCGCGGAACAAGTCGCCGAAACGGGCAAAAGTGCGCGCATGAGCGGAGCTGTCACCCGGTCACACCTTTCCTCGACCGACCGAGTCGGAGCCTCGCCAGGGCCAGGCCGGATGCAAGCGGACGTCGAAGACGAGACACAGCGGCAGTCAAGTTTCCTAGGGCACGATCTGAAACGAGACGTGCTCGCGAGCCTGGTGCGTGGCCGTGCTCACGCCGAAGCGCATCACGTACACCGACGCGGCCAGACTCTGCAAAGGCACTTCGAACCGGACGCGATTCCCAATGGGAGCCGGCAGCGGCAGCGTCACCAGCGGCTCGCCCTTCTGATTGAGAAGATCGACGACGACCTCCGGGACCCCGTCAGCGCTGTAGTACTCCAGCTCGACGAGGAGGCGGTCACTCTTCCGGAATCGACGCGAGGCCGTCGGGACGGCGTCGGTGGCGTTGCGAAGCGCGCGCAGATCGAAGGCAGATCGCGCCAACAGCAGCCGGGGAGTCGCGAGGGACAGGGGGGCCTCGCCGACCGTCGGCACCGTGACTTCCTCCGGCCAGCGATCGAGGACGTCGCCCTCGCTATCGAAGGTGGTGAACCTGAGCAGCGTCTTGCCCGGGGCCATGGCCAGGCGGGCCATCTCGGCCGCGTTGTCGGCGCGGCGCGACCCGACGGACTGCGTGGTGTCCACGGACCCGTCGGCACGCAGATGCTCGACCTCGAGCCGAGTCGCCGCGCGGGTGTCGGTCCTCGTTGTGGGTTCCCACGTGACGCTCACGCTCGTCTGCGAATCCGAGCCCTTGGCAAACCCGATCCACACCTCGGCCGTGCGCCCGCCTCGGGGTTCGGTCAGGTGCTCGAGCGCGGTGACCACGGCGGGGGCGATCGGCACCGTCGGCGGCGCCGACAGTTCTTCCGCTCGCGGGGCCCAGTACCCGCGTCTGGCAACTACCCGCAAACCGCGGCGTTTGACCTCCACATCGATCTTGTGGAACTTGCCGTCGGCCAGCTCGCGGGTCGGCGCATAGCCGACCAGGTAATACGCGCTGGCATCCGCGAAGACTTCATCGAGGAAGCCGGCGTGGTTGTTGGTGTTGTGGATGGCTCGCCCGCCCGTCTCGTCCGAAAAGCGACGCAAGACCAGGTTGCCGCCAAACTCGCTGGCCCCAAGCGGGCGCGGATCCAGAGTGTGAATGGTGACGTTGCCACGGTTGGCCGACTCGACGACATCCTCCATCCGCTGCCAGTTCGAGCTTCGCAGGTTGACGGGAGGCCCTTGGCTCACAAAGAGGACCGACTTTCGCCCTTCCCGCAGCCCGCCCAGATGCGTGACGATGGCGTTCATGGCGTCGAGCGTGACGCCTCCCCGCAGCTCCCAGACGTTGCGCTGCGACTGCTGCGCTTCCTCGGCGGCGCTTCGCACCGGAAACAGCTCGCCGCGACGCCCCTCGA
>JBQTIE010000064.1:0-9853 GCA_052389315.1 Acidobacteriota bacterium | reverse complement strand
GGGCGCAGCCGCTGACCTCGCCGCTCGATCGCGACGCTCTGCGCTGGGTCACCGAGACGATGAAGAAGCTGACGACGGATCAGATGGTCGGCCAGCTCCTGATGCCGCGCTTCTCGGGCGTCTATACCAGCACCGACTCGGACGTCTTCGAGGCGCTCGCCACGCTCGTCCGCGAGGCGCATATCGGCGGCGTCATCGGCTTTGGCGGCGAGGAGCCGGCGCCGCAGGTGCTGCTCAATCCGACCTATGGCCCGATCATCCTCGGTCAGCCGCTGGCGCTCGCGTCCATGTTCAACCGCCTGCAGGCGCTCGCGGCCGTGCCGCTGCTGACGGCCGCCGATTTCGAGTGGGGCGTCGGCATGCGCATTTCCGGCGCGACGCGCTTCCCTCGTGCGATGGCGTTTGGTGCGGCCGGCGACGAACAGCTGGCCTTCGAGGCGGGGCGTATCACCGCAGTCGAGGGCCGGTCGCTCGGCGTGCACGTCAACTTCGCGCCCGTGGCCGACGTCAACAACAACCCGCGCAACCCGGTGATCAACATCCGGTCGTTTGGCGAAGACCCGGTTCGCGTGGGCGCGCTCACCGGCGCCTGGGTCCGGGGACTACAGCAGGGCGGGATGCTCGCCACCGTCAAGCATTTCCCGGGACACGGCGACACGGCGGTCGATTCCCATTTAGGCCTTCCGCTGGTCGAGCATCCGCGTGATCGGCTGGAGCAGGTCGAGCTGGCGCCCTTCAGGGCTGGGCTTGCCGCTGGCGCCGCCGGTGTCATGGTGGCCCACATCGCGCTGCCGGCGCTCGACCGGGAGGCCGGGCCGGCGACGTTCAGCGCGCCCGTGGTGACGGGGCTGCTGCGAAACGATTTGAAGTTCGACGGGCTCATCTACTCTGACGCGATGAACATGGATGCCGTCGCGAAGATGGGCACCGCCGGTGAGAACGCCGTCAAAGCCGTGCTCGCCGGCATCGACGTCGTCCTCGATTCCCGCGACACGATGGACGCTTTCCGCGGGGTCAAGGCGGCGGTGGAGGCGGGCAGAATCTCTCGGCCACGGCTCGAAGCCTCCGTGCGGCGGATCCTCACGGCGAAATCGCGGCTCAACCTGCATCGCTCGCGCGCCGTGAGCCTTGATGCCGTGCCCACCCTCGTCGGCACGCGCCAGCATGCGTCGGCGGCTCGTCTCGTGAGCGAGCGGGCGATCACGCTGATCAAGGACGAGCGTGGCGATGTCCCGCTCAAGGTGCCGCCGACGGGCAGCGTGCTCTATCTGTCGGTACTCGACTATCCCCGCAACTGGCGAATCGCGGCCCCGAGTCGCGCCGTGATTCCGGCGCTCCGCAAGCGGTGGGCCGACGTGCAGGCCATCGAAGTGTCGGATGTGACCACGCCGAACGAGTTGGCGCTGATTCGGTCGATGGCACCGCGATTCGACGCGGTAGTCGCCGGCGTTTTCGTGCGCGCCGCGTCCGGCAGCGGACGGCTGGACCTGGCCGCGCCCGTCGTTGCGCTCCTCGAGGACATCGCGCGGGTGAGCGAGCGTCGTCAACAACCGTTCGTGACGATGTTCTTCGGCAACCCGTACGCGGCGATGAGCGTGCAGAGCCTGCCGGCGATGTTGCTGACCTATGACTTCTCAGACGTGGCGGAGGAGTCCGCGGTGCGGGCGCTAGCCGGCGAGATTCCCATTGGGGGACGGCTGCCGATTGCCTTGCCGTTCATGTTTCCCACCGGGCACGGCCTGACGCGGCCGACGCGGTAGGGTCAGCGTGATCCTGGATCGGGAGCGGCGGGCCGATTTGCCGTTCTTGTCGCCCGACGCACGATTCCCGCCAACCGCGGCATGACTCAGCCGCCGCCGACGGTCTGTGCCAGGCACACCGCTGCCGCGGCATAGTCCGGGTTGGCCAAGTTGTGGGCTGCCAGCGCAGCGTCGTTGACTGCGTTGAACTGCGGCGTCCCAAACGGCCGCGGGCAGAGGGACACGGACTGAATCAGGGGCGTCCGCTGCGTGATCTGGTTGATTTGCAGCTCGACCCGTCCATACACCGACGGGTTTGACCGGTGGATGCCGGCAGTGCCCAGGATCTGACCCGGCGCAACGGCCTGCCCCAGTCCGACCTGCACGTACTTCACATGGTCGTAGATGACCAGATAGGACGAGGCCAGGCTCGTGCGCGTCTCGATCTCGAACTCGCCAGGGTACAAGGGGCTCGTGTCGGCGTCGATCCGCGTCACGATGCCGGAGGTCGCGGCGCTGACGAGCGCATTGACCGCCACCTTGTAGTCGTACGAGGGCGACGCTTTGCCGCCGGTCCCGATGACGGCGCCGAAGGCGCCAAAGCACCAGCGGTCGTTCGGGTCGGTGGGGAAGCGGAACGTGCAGTTCAGGCTGCCCAGGCGGCTCGTCGCGGGATCGTAGGCGCCCGACAGATCGACGATGGTCACCGAGAGCACTGGCGGAGGATCGCCCGGAGCGTTTCCGACGGTCACGACGATCTCGTTCGAGGCCGGTCCGGTGCCAGCGGTGCCGCGCGCCCGGAGCCGCACGTAATAGCTGCCGGCCGGGACATCGGGCACGCTCAGCGCGGTCGCGGCGCTGCCCGTGTCGAACACCGCCAGGTTGGCGAGCCCGGGACCAGCGCCCGCTTCGACCACATACGAAATCGGAGCGTCGCTGCCAGCGGGCGCGCCCCACGTGAGCGTGACGGTGGTGTCGCTGACCAAGCTGGCCAACGACACGGGCGCGCCAGGAGTCGAAAGGCTCCCCGCTCCGCCCATCGTCGTCAGGCTCCGTGCGTTCTCCGCAGTGGCGGCGAGATTTGATGGGCGCGGCGTCGCGCTCGGGCCGGTTGGCGTGCTGCTGCTGCAGCCGCCAAGGGTGGGGGCCACGAGGGCTCCGATGATCGTCAGGAGCGGCGCCCACAGGCCGACCCGTGTCCTCCACGTGGAGCTTGGCGCCATGGATCAGAGTGTCGGCGCGAGCCGCTGCGGCCGACATGGGTGTGGGTCCTGAGAGGCCGAGCGGCCGATCATGCCTGTGCTAAGATCACAGATTCGCGCGCCCTTAGCTCAGTTGGATAGAGCGTCTGGCTACGAACCAGGAGGTCGCAAGTTCGAGTCTTGCAGGGCGCGCCAGTCCGACCTCGTCGGACCGCCTGCGCCCTGCCAGCCTCAGGCAGCATGCGCCTCGCGGACTCGGCGCCCGGGGCACGAGCCTTCTCGTTCGCGCCCCATTCGTTTGCCGTCCTTGACCTGTACGGTTTGTCACACCTCTGATTATTACGGGGTCCTGAGGTACGCACGGCGCTCCTGAGCGGCGGGAGCCTCTCGTTGCCGCGAGAGTTGCTCTGGCGCTTTCGCGCTTGCAGCCCTGTTGATTTCGTCCAGCAGGAAGGGCGCCATCGCGTCGGCGATGACTCTGTGACCTTCGCTGTTGGGATGGCTGTCAACGACGGAGTTTGTCAGCGACCGCATGCTTGTCGGACCCCAGAGGGCCAAGGTCGACCACCGGGAAGTCGTACCTGCCGCCGACAGCCGAAACCTCCCCTAGCAGGGCCGAGTGAACACCCGTTGCAGCCTCGTCCTTCGATCGATAGAAGAACGTCGTGAAGCCAACGCCGCGCTCTCGACAGAAAACAGCAGCGGCGGCGAGCGCGTTCATCGATTCTTTCATGCCGGGCGTCGTGTTGTCGAACGCTTCGCTGGTGGTGGCTTGTTGAACAGCGAAGTGGGCTAGGCGATAAAACCAGCTCTTCCTCAGCAGAATAGTGATTGCCTCTGGCGGAGACTTCCCTCGAAGAGATCGCTGGCGAAGCCCGAGCCGTAGCGAATCCGGGTGAAGATGAACGTACCGTCGTAGGCGAGCGGCGCCTGGGCCGACCCGGCAGCGGGCAGGAGAAGCGCGCCGAGACAGGCGGCCGCCGGATATCGCCTCATGGCACGTCATTACTCTCGCGCAGGACCCGGCGAAACACCAGCGTTGTCGGGCGCGCGGTCCCGTCCAGCCGAACTTCCGCGCCGAGTGCAGGCCGATGACCGCTTGGATGGCGTGTCGACTCGTGGAAAGTGCCTCGAGAAGGATCGGAATCGGCGCGGCTTGAACCGACGGACGCCCCGCCAGTCCCACGAGCGCGAGGGCCGATCACGGCAAGACGGCAAACTCCTGCTCGGCAAAATGCGGGTCGAACGCAAACGCGCGATCGATGCCGCGCCTCCGCATGACGTCGAAGCTGGTCCAGTCGGCGAGACTGACGTCGCGCCGGTTCGCCGCGACGAGCGCCACCATCGCCCTCTCGTAGTGCCCGGCATCGATCCACTCGACGTCGAGCGCAGGAACGACGTGCTGGTGAAAGGTGCGCACGGCAGACACGCCGATGCGCGACTGGAGGAGCGCCGCCGACTCGTGAAGGATGAACGAAGTTGACACGAGCGACGCCCGCTCGCGCTCCAGCCAGGCCAGCGCCTCCGTCGCACGCGCGTGCTGCTGATCCTCGGCCACCAGCAGCGCGTAGATCGCCGACGTATCGACGAAGACGGCCTTCACCGGCCGAACGCCTTGGCGAGGTGGTCGTCGTGTCGGACCGACACGTCGCCGCCCTCCGGATCGTGGCACGTGCCGGCGGCTTTCCAGAGGCCTTCCCACGACCGGCCACGGTCGGCCTCGTCCAGGACGAGATCGACGCCTTCCCGCACGAGCTGAGCCACCGACTGGGACCGCCCGGCGGCGAGGGCGCGAAGACGCTCGTACTGCTCCTCGTCCAACTGGATCTGGGTTCGGATCATGCCATCATGATAGCATATACATGCCAACATGTAAGCTGATCGCGCGTCGGGCAGGCGGGCCACTGAGCGGCGCCGCTCGTCCATGACGTGACGCTCCTTCCAGGCATTGCCCCCCTCCCGTCGAAGGCGCAAAGTCCGCGAAACAACGGTCATGCGGTGGCTGACGGCTGGCTGGTTCGCCAGCTGCTGGCTGCCGCAAGTTGTAATGGAGGGGGTTCGGTCAAGGCGGAGTACGCATGGATCAAGCGACGCCTGGGATTCGGCTCGACCCGCTGACGAAGGGACGCGCAGAAGCGGGCCCTCGAGCGGCTGCCGCGCGGGCTGTCGGTCACTGCTCGAACGGATTCAAGACCTCGACGCCCGCGCGTTCGAAGCCGGCACGGTTGCGCGTCGCGACCACCAGCTCATGGAGGAGTGCGGTGGCTGCGATGAGACTGTCTTTGATGGGCATCGCGCGCCCTGTTCGCCGAAGGTCGGCCAGCAGCCGCGCCCATCGCAGGCCCGTGTCCGCCTCCCACGCCACACAGTGCAGGCGCTGCACCCCCCCGTCGAACCACCGCTCGAGCCGTGTCCGGCGCTTGCCTTGGGGCAGCAGGAGGATCCCGAAGGGTTTCGTCTGCGATCTTGAACTGCGCCAGGAACACGGCCGATCCGGGCCTGCGCCGGCTGTTGCCGATCGAGATGTTCATGGTCACCTCGCCTCCGCGTTCGCCGATCGCCCATCGCCGACTGACTGACCTCGACGCTGGCCTGGCATCGAGATTGGCGTCGGCCCGGAACGCAGCAAGACTAGCACCGATCGGCAGACGATAGGAGACGTAACAGCTGTCTTGAACGTCCAGCATTCTCTGGTTGACCATCTGCCGCCGCGTCGTGTTTGTCCGCGTCATCGCGTTGAGGATCGTGAGTAGCCGGCGCATACAGGCAATGAGCGCGACCGTCTTCGGCTTGCCGGCCTTGACCAAGCGGCGGTAGAAGGCCCGCACGACGGGATTCCGGCGGGTCGCGACGAGGGCCCCATGTAGAGCACGGCGCGGACGGGCCGGGTCCACCCCATACGGTCCGCATTCCTCTCAACGTCCCGCTGTCATGGGCGAGCGCCGCGACACCGACCAGCGCCGCGATCTACTTGCGGTTCAGCCGCCCGAGCTCGGGCAGATCGGCAAGGAGCGTCCGGCACACGGTGGGACCGATGGCCGGAACCGTGCGCAGGAGATCCTTTCTGGCCTGCAAGACCGGGCTTCTCTGGATGGTGTCGTCGCGGTAAACGAGCAGGCGCAAGTTCGAGTCTTGCAGGGCGCGCATTCGCTTGCCAGCCGTTGCCTTGTACGGTTTGTCACACCTCTGATGACTACGGCGTCCTGCTGTTCGCACGCTCCTGAGCAGCGGGAGCCTCTCCTTGCCGCGGGAGCTGCCCCACCGCCTTCTCGTTTGCCCCCCTGTTGATTTCCTTCATCACAAAGGGCGCCATAGCGTCGGCGATGGCCCTGTGGCCTTCGCTGTTGGGATGGCTGTCAACCACGGAGTTTGTGAGCGACCGCATGTTTTCCGGGCCCCAGAGCGGGCCAAGGTCGACCACCGGGAAGTCGTACCTGCCGCCGACGGCTGAAACCTCCGCTAGCAGGGCCGAGTAGACCCCCGTTGCCGCCTCATCCTTGGATCGATAGAAGAACGTCATGAAGCCTACGCCGCGCTCTCGGCTGAAGACGGCAGCAGCGGCGAGCGCCGTCATCGACTCTCTGACGCCACGCGCCGACGTGACGAACGCGTCGCTTGAGAGCCGGGCCGACCTCGGCACGAGGCCCGACTTGACCGACTGTTGCATCGCAAAGAGACCGAGGCGATAGAACCAGCTCTTCCTCAACAGGATGGTGATTGCCTCGGGAGGAGACTTCCCTCGAAGAGACCGCTGAGACCAGGGATCGAACGGCGGATCATTGGGGACGATGTCGTTGCCCACGAACAGCAGGCTCACGAGGTCGGGTTCAAGAGTCTGGAAGTAGCGTTGCAGGAGCGAATACTCCTGAACGGTCGTGTAGCTGCCGACTCCCGCGTTGATGGTCCGGACCGGACGGCCGAGCCTCTCGGTCAACAATGGTTCCAGGCGGCGACCAAACGTCGCTTCGATGGGGACGCCCCATCCGAACGTGACCGAATCGCCCAACAGAAGAATCCTGAACTCGTCTTTCGCCTTTCTCTCGACGGGGCGGTCACGGAGCCCGAGCTCGTTGATGGACACCTCGACCCCTTGGTACGTTCTCTCGACGCTCGGGGCGTGTGTATAGACAAGAATCGGATCAGGAACCTTGTCCAAGTTGTACTTGGAGCTTTCCTCGAGCGACGACACGCCTAGCGGGTCGAGAAGCCGGATGGCAGACTCGACGAGAATGAGGGCGGCCGCGCACGACACCAGCACGAGCGTCAACTGCTTTCGAACGGCACACGCCAGGCGATAAGGGCCCTCGGCCTGCGCGAGCAGCGCAACGACCCCGAGCACGGCGATCACCACGAGTAACAGAAAGTAGCCGCGTGAATACCGATTGAAAACGGTCGGGACCGACGACTCGTGAGTGGCCAGCCAGCCGCACAGAGTCAGGAGCGCAAGGGAAACACTCGCGAGCAAGCTTCGGAACCACATGTCCCACCCGTTTACAAACCGTGCGATGACATAAACACGCGCGCGTTTTGGTCGCCGCCCCCCATTGGCTGGCGCGCTTTTCTCGCAAGCGGCGGTCGCCACGCGAGCATGAGCGTAGAGCATGGCGCATGGCGCTTCGAGATTGAAGGACTCTCCGAGACGTCGTCGCTGCTGGCCGCCAGCGCAGACCAGGGATTGAAAGCCACGGGCCACGTCGTTCATCTCGCGGCCCGTGGGCACGCTCGTCCCAGCAACAGTATCATTTCCTCCCGACCGAAGTCCGCCACCGCTTCGATTGCAGACCGCCGGGCGTGCCGCCGTGTGCACGGCTGTGCTCTGTCACGACGCTGGGCCGTCGGGTCGCGGCGCCTTCTGCTGACAACCGACCCGCTGACCACGACTGCCTCTCAGACGTGAGTTCGCCGCCTCGCTGGCGCATAATGGCTGGCGTACCCGGGTTGCGGCTTCGCGCGTGTCTGGCGGGCGTCGTCGCTCTCTCGCTCGCTCATGCCCTGTTGCAGCTGTGGCAGCTCACCGAAGGGATCCGCTACGTCGTCTCGCACCTCACGATCGACGACACTTACTACTACCTCCAGACAGCCTGGCTGACCAAGCAGCTGGGATTCGTTACCTTCGACGGCCTGCACGCGACGAATGGGGTCCAGTTTCTCTGGTTTCTGGTCATCCTGGCTCTGGCGATTCTGTCACCGACCAAGTCGATCCTGTTGTTCGCAACTTTGTCGATCTGCGTGTTGCTGAACATCGCGTGTTACGCGTTCATCTGGAGGATCGGCCGCAGGCTCGGGCGGCCCGAGCTTGCCGTTTGGATGGCTGCCCTCTGGATGACCGTGAGCCTCGATGTTCCGTACTCGCTCGGCGTCGAGAATTCCCTTCACGCTCTCGTGTTCTGGTGGGTCATCGCACAGGTTCTGGACTTCTTGATGGCCGTCGAGAAGCCAGGGCCCGCACCCAGCCTCCTGCCTGTCGCGAGTGCCCTCGTCGTCAACGCGTGGGTGAGGCTCTACGGCGGGTTCTTCTCGGCGGTGCTCTACCTAGGCTGTATCGCCTCCCTCGCCCTGCGCGCCGCGGAGCGGGGACGCTTCTGGCAGGTCCACGCGCGTGCGCTAGCGGTCTCGCTCGGCTTAGCGGCGGGCGGCTTGGCCGTGCAGCTCGTTGCGTTCCAGATGATGGGCGGATGGCTCCTTCCCATTTCCGCCATCGTGAAGACATCCGCCTTCGACCCAAACAGTACCGGGGCTCCCGGGATCTTGGACAGTCTCCGGATGAGCGCGCCCCGATACTTCCCGTCCCTTCCCGTGATGGCTCTGGCTGCGGCGGTTATGGCCGTCCTTGCGGCCGCCTGGTGGCGTCGTCCGGACGCCGACCGGGCCGCGTTTGCAAGGTTGTGGGCAGTGTTGCTCGTTGCGTTCGGCGGCTATCACCTCGTCATCTACGGCTTCGACATCTCCTACGCCGCGTACTTCACCTGGTATCGCTCACCTCTGTACCTCTTCTGGATCCTGACTTTTGCCGGCCCTGGACTCTGGCTGCTGCACGCGCTCGACAAGCGTCCGGCTGCCGCACTGGGGCTTTCGCTTGCAGTCACCAGCGTCCTTGCGGCTGCGAGCATCGATCGCTTCACGCGCTTCGTGGAGCGCAACGAAGATCGGCGGACCTATTTGACGGACGCATACGAGGCTGCACTCTGGTTGTCCACGCATTCGAAGCGAGAGACGGTCTTCGCTGCCTGGAATGCTGGAATCCTCGGCTATTTCTCGGATCGAACGTTGATCAACCTGGACGGCCTCGTGAACAGTTTTGACTACCACGAACGGGTTTTGAGGAACCCCAACCGGCTGGACGCGACCCTGGCCTACCTGGGAGAGGAAAAGGTCGACTACGTCGTAGACTTCGTGGAGACTGCGGAGGCTAGAGCCTTGACCGAGAGGCTCCGGTCCGTGCGCCGGTTCAGCCCGGGGAAATGGGAAGGTTGGCGCATGTGGCGGGTTCGAGACGACGCCATCCCGCTGGCAGAGCCCTGAGTCGAGGACATTGCTCACATGGCGCAATGGACTCGAACCGCGGTTCAGCGAGCCCCCCGATCTGGGGCAGACGGAGAGAGTCGCGCGCAGAGCACGCGTATTGCGCGAGGATTCGATCCTTCCCAAAATGACGGCCTGAGAATGAAGCCACACGGTGCTCGAGACCTACCTTGACACCGAGAGGTCATGGACAGTGTTTCTTTAGTGCCGCGAGGAGCAACAAGCATCTTGGCCACGCTCGCTCGAACATGGACCCCCCGGTCTGCCGTTGCCGCGTTTCCCCCGCCGCACGAAATGATTGGACAGCCCTTTGGAGCAAGGAGAATAGGGTATGTCCAGACAGAAACCAGGCGAGGCTGGGGCCTCGGAAGGAGCCCGGAGGGCGACTGG
>JBQTIE010000063.1:0-11261 GCA_052389315.1 Acidobacteriota bacterium | reverse complement strand
GCTGAACGTCATCCACCGCCCACTGAGCGATCTGTTCCTCGTCTACAACGAACGGCATGACACCAGGAGCGGCGCCGTCTTGAACCGCGCGCTCATCGCGAAAATGACGTATCTGATCGCTTTCTAGGGGCCGCGGCACGCGCCTGCCCGAAAGCGCTCCGCTAGCGCACGAGCGGCTCGAGCACCTTGAACGGGCCCTTGAGTCCGTGACGCCGGACCAGTCGGTTCTTCAGCAACACCAGCGCATGGAGCAGCAGGCACAGCAGCGCCGTGCTGACAAGCGATCCCCACAATGGGAGCTCTCCCTTGACGGGATCCGCGATGACGCCGTACACCATCTCGACGTGAATCCAGTAGACGAACAAGGACGAGCGGCCCATCGTGAGCAGCGGCTGGAATGCCGCGGCCGGGCTGAGGCGTTCGATGAGCCACGCGGACGGAATCGTCAGCACGACCAGCCCGAGACGAATGAAGAAGAAAGTTGGCGAGTCGTGCCAGAACTGCGCCGTCTCGTAGAGCGGCGGCTGGAATGAGGCCCGCCAGGCCAGCCAGACGCCGGCGGCCGGCGCCGCGACGAGGCACGACTGCAGCAGCGGTTGGGGCAGGCGTGCGGTCCGGGCCTCGTCCACGAGGTCACCAACCAGCACACCAGCGAACACAAAGCCTGCCCACGGAAACCATGGGAAAGCCGCATAGGATCCAGCCGGCCGCAAATAGGCCTCCAGCGGATCGGGCAGGCCGTCGAGCCATCCGGCCGCCCGGACGAGCGGCGTCACCATCGTGACGACCGTCGTCGCGACCGCGAACAAGACGATGCGCCACCGGCGGCGCGGGGCGGCTTGCCACAGCCAGGTCGCGGCGACGATCGACAGGCCCATGATGTTCAGGATGTCCACGCGAAACAGGTTCGTCAGCGGCCCCAGCCCCAGCACCTGCGACTGAAGGCGGAACACCAACCCGAGCGCGAAGATCTCCCACCCTCGTCGACGAGCCGCCGCGGCACCCGCGGCGTGACTGCCCAACCGGCGGGCTTTGGAGGAGGCCGAGAGCGCGCTGGCCAGGCCGGCGAGGAACAGAAACAGCGGTGACGCCACCCCGCCAACGAAGATGAGCGTGTGGAACGCCGGCCGGTTGCGATCCTCCACGGACGTCCAGGAGTCCAGGAGGTGTGCCAGCACCATCGCCGTCACGGCCAGACCACGCAGCCAGTCGAGGTACTGCAGCCGCGGGGCCCGCTCGTCGGTCAGGGCGTAACCTCGAAGGCAGTCTGGAAGACGATGTCTTCGCGCAATGAGGCGGAGACGGGACAGTATTTTTCTCGGGACAAGGTGATGGCGCGAGCGACGGCATCGGCCGGCACCTCGCCAGACACGCGAAACGACAGCCGCACGGCCACGAGCCGCTTCGGGTGCGTCTCAGCCCGATGGGCCTCGAGGTCCACCTCGACGGCCCTGACAGGATGCCGCCCCTTTTGCAGGATGGCGACGACGTCCATGGCCATGCACCCTGCGAGACTGCAGGCGAGCGCGAAGACGGGAGAGACGCCCGCGGCACCGGTTCCGTCCAGCACGAGCGTCGAGCCTTCAGCCGTCGTCTGAAATCGGAGATCGCCCTGCCACGTCAGCCGCGCGGCGACTTGTGGAGCGCCCATGACGATCAGCGTACTCCTAAACATCTTCTATGGCCTGAGGCGTAACGACTGAAGCAGGGGTTTCGATTGGCCATAGAAGATGTCCGCCCCGTCGGAGGCGAGGCAAGACGAGATAGGGACGCGAGCGAAGCGGAGCGTTGTTTGGGTTCTTGGCGGTTTGAGCCGGAGCTTCAGGCGCGTTCCGGAGCCGGGGCCAGTCGCGCTCGTGCCATGGACCACAGCAGCCAGCCCACGGGAACTCCGACGAGCAGGTAGGTGAGGTACTGCCCGTAAACGCCGTCAGGTCCATAAGGCTCCGTCGCCCAATGCAGCGCCTCGCTGCCCGGGAGCAGATTGGCCTCTGTCAGCTCGTGAAAGCCGTAAATCACCAGCTGGCC
This sequence comes from Acidobacteriota bacterium, assembly GCA_052389315.1. GTDB lineage: Bacteria > Acidobacteriota > Vicinamibacteria > Vicinamibacterales > UBA2999 > JACCSI01. The sequence continues at coordinate 9,233 of JBQTIE010000063.1, read as the reverse complement.
GACGAACATCAGAAGGAAGATGGCGGTCACCTGGAAGAACAGCGCGAGGTTGACACGATGTCCGTAGCGAGACCACAGCATGGCGACGGCCGCAGCGAGCAGCGTGCCCGCGGACGCGCCGACGATGATGTTGAACGCCTGGACCTGGAAGATGAGCGTGCCCATGAGCAGCGCCGTCTCCATGCCCTCGCGGGAAATCATCAGCAACGTGAACAAGAACACCGCGGTCCAGGCCCGGCCACTCTCGAGAGCGGCGGATCGTCGGAGCTGCCCTTCGATTTCGCCCTTGATACGACGGGCGGTGCGCCACATGTGCACGGTCAGCGTGGCCACCGAGACGGCGGCCAGCAGCGCGAGGATGCCTTCCCACAACGCCTGGTTGGACGCCTGGGCAAACAGCCAGCCCGCCAGGATGCTGAGCGCGACGGCGACGGCGATACCCCAGTGCACCGCGGAGACCAGATGGTGGCTGCCGCTCTTGCGGAGGAACGCGAGGCTGATGGCGATGATGAGGAAGGCCTCGAGGCCCTCCCGAAGGGTGATGACGAAGGCTTGCAACATGGCGGAGGTCTTGGGGTCGCCACCGGGCGGCCGAAATGAGACGTGATCTCAATTTGAGAGTTTACTCATGGCCGGGCTGGGAGGCAAGTCCCAGCGGATGCCGCGGCTCTCCCCCCATTTGCGCCGCCTGCGCGAGCCGGGACCGGTGGACATCAAGACGCTTGCGGTCGTGCCTCGGGTATGCTAGTTTTTTAGCAATAAACCCGCACACCCGCCGGCCGGCCCTTCTCTCCCGGGGCCGTCCCCGGTCGCCGGGCACGAACCGTCAATCACCATGGCCGATCAGCCAGACCCGCTGTCGCGTCGCGAGCGCCAGATCATGGACATCATCTACGCCCGAGGCCAGGCGACGGCGGCCGAGGTCACCGAGCTGTTGCCGGATCCACCAAGCCACTCGGCCGTGCGGGCCCTGCTGCGCATTCTGGAGCAGAAAGGCCACCTCCGACACGTCGAGGACGGGCCCCGGTACGTGTTCCTGCCCACGGTGTCGCGCGACCGCGCGCGCAGGTCGGCCCTGCGCAACCTGGTCCGCACCTTCTTCGACGGCTCTGCCGCACAGGCTGCCGCCGCCCTGATCGATCACCAACCGCTCTCGGAAGAGGAGTCCGCGCGCTTGGCTCACCTCATCGCCAAGGCGCGGCGAGAGGGTCGTTGATGGAACTCGTCGTGCGCACAACGCTGATCCTGGGGGCCGGGTGGGCCAGCGCTCTCCTGCTGCGCCGCGCGACGCCGGCCACCCGGCATCTCGTCTCCACCTCGCCGTCATCGCCGTCCTCGTGGCGCCATGGGCTCGCCTGGTGCTTCCTGGACCCTCGAGCCACCAGCGGCGTTGAGCCAGGTCGTCGCCCCGACCGCCGCGCGCCTGGCCACTATGGGCCACTCGACTCTGCAGGTCTCCGCGCTTCACGGGCGCCGGGAGCGGCCCTGCCCGGTCCACAGGTCGCGGGGTTGCGCGCGGAATCCCTTGCGCCCCGGGTCGGGCGCTGGCAGTGGATGGCCGCCTGGTTCCTCGGCGCTGTCGCGGTCTCGCTCAGGTTCGCATGTGGCTGGATTGCCGCGGCCTTGCTCCGGCGCCGCGCGGGGCCTGCGCCTGTGGCGTGGCAGGTCGAGGTCACGGCGCTGGCCGAGCGGATGCGCATCGGCTGGCCGGTCACCCTTCGCCTGTGCCCGCCGGGCTTGAGTCCCATGATCGTCGGCATCTGGCGGCCTGCGGTCCTGCTGCCGGCCTCGGCGTCCCAATGGTCAGCCACGCGGCGCCGCGCCGTCCTGCTGCACGAGCTCGCGCTCGTCGCCCGGCGCGACCCTGGCGTGCTGGCGCTGGCCCAGGCAGCGTGTGCACTGTATTGGACCGCTATGCAGCCTGGAACGTGAATTGTGTCCTGAAGGTTGTCATGGCGCTCGGAGCCTCTGGCGATCCACGCGCGCGCGACGTGATTGACCGCGCGCTGCACGACCCCGACCCGCAGGTCCGCGAGAAGGCCGCCACGGGCAGCCTGCTGCTGTCCTCGGGCGTCGACCCTCCACCTTGAACCGCGTCCACGACGATCTGAGCGACTTGATGCGCTTCGTGCTGGGTCTCTTTCAATAGCGTCGGCTCGCGGCGTTGTTCACCGGAGGTTCCGGCCGAAACGGTCTCGATCGTCGTCGCAGACGCGCGGCGCCGGGTCGCCCAGGGCCGTTGGTTCTGCGATAGGATGCCGGCATGAGATCTGTCCTGCGTCCTGCGTTCATCGTCGCTGCGCTTGCCCTCACACTCACGGCCGCACCGCCCATTGCGCACGAGACAGCCACCGTCAACGGCGTCACGCTGCACTATGCACGATCTGGCAGCGGCCAGCTGATGCTGTTCCTGCACGGCTTCCCCGAGTTCTGGTATGGCTGGAAAGCGCACGTCGAGGAGTTCGGCCGCGATCATCTGGCCGTGGCACCGGACATGCGCGGCTACAACCTGTCATCGAAGCCGCCCGAGGTGGACCAGTACAGCGTGCCCCTGCTCGTCGAGGACGTGCGCGCTCTCGCCGCTCACCTGGGACACGGGACGAGCCGCAAGTTCGTGCTCGTCGGCCACGACTGGGGCGGTGTGGTCGCGTGGGCGTACGCGATGATGCATCCCGACACCATCGAGAAGCTGATCATCGTGAACGCGCCGCATCCGGGCGTGTTCCAGCGGGAGCTGCGCGAGAACCCGGCCCAGCAGAAGGCGAGCGCCTACATGCTCATGTTCCGGGGTCCGCAAGCCGAGCAGACGCTGTCGGCGAACAACTACGAGATGCTGGTGCGGATCGTGCTCGGCGAAGGCCTGGCGCGCGGGCGCGTCAGCGAGGCCGACAAGCAAGCCTACCTCTCCGCGTGGGCACAGCCGGGGGCGCTCACGGGAGGACTGAACTACTACCGGGCGGCGCAGGTCGGCCCGCCGACCGACGCGCAACAGGGAGGCGCGTCTCCCCCACCGCTGGTGCCTTCATCAGCCAAGGTCACCGTCCCGACTCTCGTGATCTGGGGTGAGAAGGATACGGCGCTCCTCACCGGCAACCTCGAGGGCCTCGAGACGTTCGTTCCTCAGCTGACCATCCGGCGCATTCCCGACGGAACCCACTGGGTGATCCACGAGAAGCCCGACGAGGTGACTCGCCACATCCGCGAGTTCATCGCGCGCTGAGGGTTTCGGATACCGGGACGTCCGTTCGTCTTGCGGCGATCGATGCGCAGGTCGAGCCGCGATCCACTACCCCACCTGCACGACCGCACGCATGCTCCGGTAGCCGGCCACCATCTCCGCCGACAGGAGCTTGCTCAAATACACCTTCGATTCGCCATTGTCGCCCACGTTCGGCTCGTACTTGACGACGTCGAAGCGCAGCTGGGTGAGCGTCGTCCGCATCTCGTAATAGCGATTCTTCGTCTTGACGACCACTTCGTCGAATCCGCGGCTGACGGCCCAACGTTCCGACTCTTCGGTGAGCGCACGAAAATGTCCCTGGCCGCGCCAGTCGCGGCGCGTGGCGCCGATCCATGAATACAGGATGCGCCGGCCGCCGAAGCGGACCGAGCTCGACAGCCGGTTGACCAGGTCCTGCAGCTTGGGGTCCGACTCCAGCGCTTTCACCTCGTGCACGACCTTGTAGGACACCGGCACCAGCAGGGCCGGGTCGCTGGGCAGCGGGGCCTCCGCCATCAGGATCAGCGACTCGCGCTTCGTGAGCCGCTCGATGATCTCCGCGGCCGTTTTTCGTCGGGGAAACTCGCCGAAGAACTCCTCGATGTACTGGATCTCCAGTGCCCCCGTGTCGAGCGGATACTGCTTGATCAGGTAGTCCACGGGTCAGTACTCCATGCCCACGATGCGGCCCTCGTCATCCACGTCGAGCTTGTGCGCCTGGGGCGTCTTGCCCAGACCGGGCATCAACATCATGCTGCCGGCAATGGCCACGACGAAACCGGCGCCGGCCGACAGCGTCGCGTCCGTGATGTTGAGCGTCCACCCGGTGGGTGCCCCCATCACCTTGGGATCGTCGGTGAACGAATACTGCGTCTTGGCGATGCACACGGGCAGTGTCGCGTACCCGAGCGACGCGAACTGCTGCAATCGCGTGCGCGCCGCGGGCTTGAACGACACGCCGGCGGCACCGTACACACGCGTGGCGACCTCGCCGATCTTACGATCGAGCGGCAGGTCGGACGCATAGATCGGCTTCACCGACGCCGGCTCGGCCCGACAGGCAGCGGCCACCACCATGTCGGCCAGGTCGAGCATACCCTCGCCGCCTCGGGCGTAGCCCTCCGACAGTGCGGCGTCCACGCCGAGCGTCCGGCAGAACGCGGCGACGCTGGACAGGTCGCTTTCCGAGTCGCCAGGGAATCGATTGAGCGCGGCCACGGCCGGCACTCCCCACCGTTTCAGGTTCTCCAGGTGGCGCTGCAAGTTGGGAAACCCCCCGGCGACTGGCCCCGACCCGTCCGTCGATCCACCCTGCGCGCGAAGCGCTCTGAGCGTGACGATGACCACCGCCGCCGAGGGGACGTGGCCGCACATGGGCATGACGAGATCGAAGAACTTCTCGGCACCCAGGTCCGCGGCAAAGCCCGTCTCGTTGACCACGAAGTCTGCGAGGTGCAGACCCAGGCGCTGGGCGACGACGCTGCTCGTGCCGTGGGCGATGTTGGCGAAGGGCCCGCAGTGGACGAGGGCGGGCGCGCCTTCGGTCGTTTGCACGAGGTTGGGGAGCAACGCATCGTTGAGCAGGACCATCATCGGCCCGACGGCCTTGAGGTCGGCCGCCTTGATCGGCTGGCCCTTGTACGAGAATCCCACCACGATCGCTCCGAGGCGTTGCCTGAGGTCGCGTCGGGAGTCGGCCAGCGCGAGAATCGCCATGATCTCCGAGGCCGCCGTGATGACGAATCCGGTCTCGCGTGCGGGACCGTTGGCGCGTCCTCCCAACCCGGTGGCGATCTGTCGAAGCGCACGGTCGTTCATGTCGATGGCTCGCGGCCAGAGCACCTCTTTGGGGTCGAGGCCCAGCTCGTTGCCAAAATGCACGTGCGTGTCGATGAGCGCGGCCAGCAGGTTGTGGGCCGCCGTGATGGCATGGAAGTCGCCGTTGAAGTGCAGGTTGATCTTGTCGAGCGGTTCGACCGAGGCCCGGCCGCCGCCGGTCGCCCCGCCCTTCTGCCCGAACACGGGTCCCAGCGACGGTTCGCGAAGGGCCGCCACGGCCGAGTGTCCGCGTTTGACGAGGCCCTGCGTCAGCCCGATGGTGGTCACCGTCTTTCCCTCGCCGCTGGTGGTCGGCGTCATCGCGGTCACCAGGATGAGCCGGCCGCGGCGCTTCGGGAACCGGTCCAGCAGGTCGAGGCTGACCTTTGCGGTGAATCGTCCGTAGGGTTCGATCAGATCGGGGGGGACGCCGAGTCGATCGGCGATGGCGGCGATGGGACGCATGCGGGCGGAATTGTACCTTGCAACGCCCGGGGCAACCTTCCAGGGCCGCGGCGCGTCTAAAGCATCGATAATCTAGGCATCCTCTAGAAGCGGAGTCCATCATGCCGAGAAACCCCGCCGACTTCCTGCCCGGTACGCTCGAATCGCTCGTCCTCAAGACCCTCAGCCGTGGAGCCATGCATGGCTACGGCATCGCGCGGTGGATCGAAGACGCCACCGAGCGGACGCTCGCGGTCGAGGAGGGCTCCCTCTACCCGGCCCTCTACCGCATGGAGCGACGCGGGTGGGTGGACGCCGAGTGGGGAACGTCCGAGCTCGGCCGGCGGGCGAAGTTCTATCGACTGACCCGGAAGGGGCGCCAGCAGCTGGCGGGTGACACCGAGGCCTGGGCGAGCTTTGCGCAGGCCGTCAACCGCATCCTGGCAGGAGATGTGTCATGAGCTTGCGGCGGCGACTTCGGTCGGTGTTGTGGCGCGTGCCCGTGGAGCAGGAAGTGCACGAGGAGCTTGCGCATCACATCGAGCTCCGCACCGACGAACTGGTCTCACGGGGCATGGATCGGGAATCCGCACGCGAGCAGGCCATCCGACGGTTCGGCGACGTGGACCGGATGACCGCACAGCTGGCGGCCCTCGGCCGTCAGCGCGATCGGACATTTGCGCTGCGCGAGTGGCTCGACGAGCTCACACAGGATGTGGCCTATGCGCTCAGGCAGTGCCGCCTGCGACCGGCGTTTACGCTCGCTGCTGCTTTGACGCTGGCGATCGGCATCGGAGCGACCACAGCGATCTTCAGCGTGGTCCATGCGGTAGTGCTCCGGCCATTTCCGTTCTCCGACCCCGAGCGCGTGCTGCTCGTCTACACCACATGGCGCGACATGCGAAGCAACACGTCGGCCGGGAACTATGATTACATCCGCGAGCGCGTCGAGACGCTCGAGGTGCTCGCCGCGTCGTCCACCCGCAGCTTCAACCTGGCCGGCGAGGGTTTCGAGCCCGAGCGCGTCGCCGGCCTGGCGGTCACCTCCGACTATTTTTCGGTGTTCAGTGTGCCGCCGCTCCTCGGCCGGGTGTTCACGGCGGCAGATGATGAGCCGGGGCGTGACCAGGTCGCCGTGCTCAGTCATGCGTTGTGGCAGCGCCGCTTTGGCGGCGATCTCCTGATCGTCGGGCGCACGGTACGAATGCACGGCATTCCGTACGAGATCGTCGGCATCATGCCGGCACTGTTCGACGAGGCCTGGGGCTCGGAACAACTGTGGGTACCCATCGCATTCACGCCGGAGCGCCTGGCGATGTTCGACGAGCACTACCTCGACTTGTGGGGGCGGCGCCGGGCGGACGTCTCGCTCGGCCAGGTGAACGAGGAGCTGTCGCGCATGGCCACGCTGCTCATGCGGGACCATCCCAAATTCAACGAGCGGCGAGGAGCAGGCGCGGTCGTGCTCGGCAGCTTCATCATCGGCGACTACCGTACGCGTCTCTTCGTCCTGCTCTCGGCGGTGGGCCTCGTGCTCCTGATTGCCTGCGCCAACGTGGCCAACCTTCTGCTGGCCCGGCTCGCAGCTCGTTCGCGTGAGCTCGCGATTCGCGCGGCGGTCGGGGCGGGACGCTGGCGCATCGTTCGACAGGTGTTGACCGAGAGCCTCGTCTTGTCGGCGCTCGGGGGAGCCGCGGGGCTCGTGTTGGCGACCTGGGCCCTCCCGGCGCTGGTGGCCATCGCCCCAGACGACGTGCCGCGTCTGGCGTCGGCGTCGCTGAACGCGCCCGTCGTGGCGGCTGCCGTGGCCATGGTCGTGCTGAGCGCCGCAGTCATCGGACTCCTGCCGGCCTGGCACATGAGCCGCGCCGGCGGACTGTCCCACCCCCTCGGGGACTCCCGAGCCTTGGGTAGCGGGTCCGCGCGACCGCTCGTTCGTCAGGCACTCATCGCGTCTCAGGCCGCGCTCGTGCTGATCGTGCTGGCTGGAGCCGCGCTGCTGGTGCGAAGCGGCCTCAATCTCCAGGCCGTCCCCCTCGGCTTCGACACCGCTGGCGTGCTCACGGCGCGCGTGGCCCTGCCCGCTCTGCAGTACGCCGAGCCGGTCCAGGTCCGAAACGCCTTCAGCACCATCCTCGACAACCTCTCGGCCGCGCCTGGCGTCTCGATCGCGGCTCTCGACTCGCAACCCCCACTGGTCACCGGCGGTGGTGGGAGCAATGGGCTGATTCCCGAAGGCAGGCCGCTCGAGGTGGCGAGCGTCATCAACAGCCGCTCGCATTTCGTGACGCCTGACTATTTCAGGATGCTGCGAATTCCGCTCCAGAGCGGCCGGATGTTCACCCACCAGGACGTCCGGAGCGGGCCGCTCGTGATGATCATCAACCAGGCGCTCGCGCGCGAGGCCTTCCCCGGACAGGACGCGATCGGCAAACGCATCTCCTGTTGCGAGGGTGGTCCCGATGGTCTGTCCTGGAAGACCGTTGTCGGCGTGGTCGGAGACGTGCGCGCACGCGGTCCGGCGGAGCCTCCCGTTCCCGAGTTCTATCTGCCGATGTTGCAGATTCCAGACGAGGCCTGGGGGTGGATCAACCGCTCGATGAACGTCATGGCCCGCGGCGAAGGCCCCGACCCATCCCTCCTCGTGGGCCCGATCGGACAGGCCGTGCGGCAGGTTGACGGGTCGCTGCCGGTGTTTGGGTTGCGCACCATGGAGGAAGGCCTGCAGCGCAGGTTGGCACAGGCTCGGTTCAACACGATGCTGATGACGCTGCTCGGCCTGACTGGTCTGGTGTTGGCTGGCCTCGGCATCTACAGCGTGGTCGCCTGGCTCGTGTCCCAGCGGACGCGCGAGATCGGCGTGCGTATGGCCCTTGGCGCCTCTGCTGGCGATGTCGTACGCCGTGTCACCGCGCACGCCCTGGGGCCGGTGATTATCGGGTTGGCCCTCGGCACCGCTGTGGCTTTGGTCGCCACGCGTGCACTGGAAGGGCAACTCTTCCAGATCGACCCCCGCGATCCGTTGACGCTTGGTGGCGTTCTCCTGCTCATGCTTGGCGTGGCGGCTCTGGCCGGCGTCATTCCGGCCAGCCGCGCGGCTCGCATCGACCCGTCCCGGGCTCTGCACCAGGACTAGCGAGGCTCCGCCTCGGACCGTCAAGCATGACAAGGTGTGGCTTCGCCTCGCTAGGGGCAGTGCTGGCTTTGCCCCGCCTCCGGCCGGGCGAGAAAACTTGACTCCAATGGTTGGAAATCTGCAGAGTCAAGTTTTCTAGCGAGGCTTCGCCTCAGACCGCCGAGCATGTTGGGCGGTGAGGCTCCGCCTCGCTAGCGGCAGTGCTGGCTTTGCCCGGCCTCCGGCCGGGCGAGAAAACTTGACTCGAGTGGGTCGATCAGCAGAGTCAAGTTTTCTCGCGAGGCTCCGCCCCAGGCCAACACGCACGCCGCTGCGGCTCCGCCTCGCCAGGGGCCGTGTTGGGACGGGCCAGAGCCCGGACGGAGCGGCGTACGGGTGACCGGCCGAGGCATGAAATTGTGGGCTGCGAGAAACGGGAGGGCGCCGTGCTAATGTCGGGGCGCTTCGTCGAGGGATGTCAGCGTGAGTTTTCGCACCGGGCTCGTGACGATCACTTCGCCGCCGGCGTGGATCTCCAGACAAAACCCCTCGTAGACACCACGCAGCTTGAGGAAGCTGCCGCCGAGGGAGCATCCGGCCAGGTGGGCCTCCCGCCATTCTGGAAAGAACTGGCCT
>JBQTIE010000062.1:0-18721 GCA_052389315.1 Acidobacteriota bacterium | reverse complement strand
CTTGATATCCCCTTCGCCCGGAAGCCCTTGGCTGGTTCGCGTTGTCGTCTTGGCGCGCTCCGCGCGCCAGACCGTTATGCGGTTCCACAACGGGTACAAAATCCTCGTTCGGGGCCGCATAGCGGTCTAAGTCGCGAAGCCCGCGACAGGACGCGGGCTTTTTCGTTTTCGTCCACGAATGGCACCGCGCACGGACGCAGGTGCCTGTCATTTCGAGCGCAAGGAGCCACATGCCGCAGTTCACGTTTTCGTCCGAGTCGGTTTCCGAGGGTCACCCCGACAAGGTGTGCGATTACATTTCCGACTCCATCCTCGACGCCTGCTTCGCACAGGACCCGGCCAGCCGTGTGGCCTGCGAGACGCTGGTCAAGAGCGATCATGTCGTGCTCGCCGGCGAGATCACGACCAAGGCGGAGTTCGACTACGAAAAGGTCGTGCGCCAGGCCGTCAAGGAGATCGGCTACACCGACTCCAGCGAGCCCTTCTGTGACACGACGCTCAAGATCGTCTCGCTCATCACGAGGCAGTCCAGCGAGATCGATCAGGGCGTGACCGCGGCGACGAGCCAGAGCGGCGACCAGGGTGCCGGCGATCAGGGCATCATGTTCGGCTTTGCCACCGACGAATCGGACGAGCTCATGCCGCTGCCCATCCTGCTGGCCCACAGGCTGACCTACGGCCTCGCCGAGGACCGCAAAGCCAACCGCGTCGACTTCCTCCGCCCAGACAGCAAGTCTCAAGTGTCGGTGTCATACGACGGCAACACCCCCAAGCAGGTGACCTGTGTCGTCGTGTCGACCCAGCACACGCGGAATGCCGATCAGAAACGCATCACCGAGTACGTGCGCGAGGATCTCGGACCGCGAGTGCTCGGCGAGTGGTGGCGCAAGGACTTCGACCTGTTGGTCAACCCGACCGGTAGTTTCGTCCACGGCGGACCGTCGGCCGATGCCGGCGTCACCGGACGGAAGATCATCGTGGACAGCTACGGCGGGTGGGGAAGGCACGGCGGCGGCGCATTCTCGGGCAAGGACCCGTCGAAGGTCGATCGAAGCTCGGCTTACTTCTGTCGTTACGTCGCACGACAGGTGATTGGTGCTGGACTGGCGAGGAGGGCCGAGATCCAGGTCGGGTACGCGATCGGCTGCGCCAAGCCCGTGTCGGTCAAGGTCGACACGTTCGGCACTGGAGACGAAGTGGCGGCGGCGCGGTACGTCATGGACAGCTTCGACTTTCGTCCGCGCGCGATCATCGAAACGCTGAACTTGCTGCGCCCGATCTACCGGTCCACGACCAACTACGGCCACTTCGGTCGCCCCGGCCTGCCCTGGGAAGTCCCGGTCGCGGTAGCCGCCACCAAGTAGACGACCGCGCACGCGAACGGCACGTCCCAAGAGAAAAGCCCCGGCGAGCGTCCCCGCCGGGGCTTTTCCTTTTCGAACCGACCAACCAACCAGGTCCCATCCGCTGCGGATGGGACCTGTGGATTCTAGTTGGCCAGCTTGATTGACGTGACGGCGATCGACTTCTGGCCGTCCTTGTCGGTTACGGTGCCGGTGACAGTCACGCGCTTGGCTACGAACTCAAGCAGCTTCGCGTTGCTGTTGGCCGCGTAATCACCCGTGATCGTGTAGATAGCGTCTGCCGTCATGACACCGGCCGGCAGACCCTTCTTCGCACAGGCCATCGCACAGCCCGCGTGATCGGCACCCTTGCCACCCGGCGCCTTCTTCACGGCGCACGCCACATCGACAACCTCACCCGTCACCGTCGTCTGGGCGATGAGGGGGGAGGCCAGCGCGGCAACAAACGCCGCCCCGGCTACTAACGCAAGCACTTTCCGCATGTTCGGGAGCTCCTTGGATAAAGGGACTGGCTCAGCTAAGCGCTTCAGTTTTAGCGCCCCCCGGCGATCCCTGTCAACTGCTGCGTCACACCTTCGACCGGGGTTACAGGGACGAAAGTTCCGGTCCGACGCGAGGCGAGTCACCGCGGAGGTGTCACTCAGCTGGGGAAACAATGGCGAAAGCGCTTGAATGTCGGAGTTATGCTACCGTTGTCCGCTCGCACCGCACGTCTCGTTTGTCGCCGACGTCACGACATGCGTACGACCCTGCTCCGCGCGTCCGCTTGCTTGGCTGGTTGCGTTTCCGTTCTGGCGGCTGGGCTGGCCGGGCAGGAGACGGCTCCCTCGATTGACGACATTCTGAACCTCAAGCGTGTGGCGAGTCCCACCGTGTCGCCGGATGGGCAGAGGGTGGCTTACACGGTGCGCGAAGCCAATTGGGACGACAACGACTACGAGACCGAGATCTGGGTCGGTGATGCCCGCGGGACACGACAGCTGACCAGCGCGCGCAAGTCGAGCCAGCAGCCCGCGTGGTCTCCCGACGGTCGCTGGCTGGCGTTCATCTCCGATCGCGACGGCAAGCGTCAGATCTATCGCATTGCCATCGCCGGTGGCGAAGCCGAGCGCCTGACCGCCACCGATGAGGGAGTCACCAGCTTTGCGTGGGCACCCGACGGCAGCCAGATCGTGTTCTCGATGACAGACGCGATCGACGAGTCGATCAAGCAACGCGAGAGGCAGTTCGGAGACCTTCGTTTCGAGGACGAGGATCGGCGGATGGTGCACCTGCACCTGGTCAAGGTTCCGGGCGAGGGCACGGCGGCTTCGTCTGTTGCCTCGAGTCGGCGCCTCACTTCCGGCGCCTTCGTGGTGGGCGGCTTCGACTGGGCGCCGGATGGCGCGTCGATTGCCTTCGATCACCGTGTCTCGAGCGATCCGGCAGAAGGTGCCAGCGCCGACATTTCGGTCGTTGACATCGCCAGCGGGACGCGCACGCCCGTCGTCACTCAGGCCGGTCCCGACGTGAGCCCACGATGGTCACCGGACGGCAGCCGGCTGGCGTTCGTGTCCTCCGTGGGCAGGCCTTTTCACTTCTACGAGAACGACGTCATCGCGGCGGTGACGCCGGGCAGGCCCGAGATCGAGGTGCTGACCCGTGAGTTCGACGAAAACCCGTCGCTCATCGCATGGACGAAGCGCGGCATCTTCTTCGGCGCGTCGAATCGGACGTGGGCGTACCTGTTCCAGCTCGATCCGATGTCGAAGCAGATCACGAGACATGCGCCGGCCGACGCCTGGATTGGTTCGGGGTTTTCGATCACTCGCGACGGGGAGCGTGTGGCGCTGGTCGCCTCGGGCCCCTCGGAGTTCCCCGACGTCTTCCTGGGGCAGGTGGGGGCGGCACCGGGGGGATCGCCGGGCCGAGCCGCTCAGGTCGGCTTGTCGCTGACGCGCATGTCGCAGTTGGCCCGACAGATTGGGAGCTGGCCGAGCCACCAGCGCGGGGTCGTGCGGTGGAAGAGCCAGGACGGCACTGAGATAGAAGGCGTGCTGCACAAGCCGTCGAACTTCCATGAGGGCCGGCGCTATCCCTTGCTCGTCGTGATTCACGGAGGCCCGACAGGGGTCTCTCGGCCGGTGCCGTACACCAACGGGGTCGGCTATTACCCCATCGATGCCTGGCTGTCGCGCGGCGCGCTCGTGCTGGAGCCCAACTATCGCGGCAGCGCCGGGTACGGCCAGAAGTTCCGATCGCTCAACGTGCGCAATCTGGGCATCGGCGACGCCTGGGACGTGCTATCGGGCATCGATCACCTGGTCTCGCTCGGCCTGGTGGACGCGTCGCGCGTCGGCGCGATGGGATGGAGCCAAGGCGGATACATCTCCGCATTCCTGACGACCAGGCACGCCGATCGCTTCAAGGCCCTGTCGGTGGGTGCGGGCATCTCGAACTGGATGACCTATTACGTCAACACCGACATCCATCCCTTCACGCGGCAGTATCTCAAGGCGACTCCGTGGGACGACCCGAAGATCTACGCTGACACGTCCCCGATGACCTATATAAAGGGGGCCAAGACGCCGACGTTGATTCAGCACGGCGACCAGGATCAGCGCGTGCCGGTTCCCAACGCCTTCGAGCTGTATCAGGGGCTGCGCGACCAGAATGTTCCCACGCGCCTGGTGCTGTTCAGGGGATTCGGGCACCCGCTCAACAAGCCCAAGGCGAATCGGGCGGCGATGCAGCAGAACTGGGAATGGTTCGACAAGTTCATGTGGGGCGCGACGAGCTCGCAGTGAGGTCCACCGTGCGGGCGTCGGTCTCCCGACGTTGAAGGAGCAGCAACATGTCTCATGGCACCCGAAGAGGCCTTGGCTTCTCCCTCCTCTCCCTCCTCGCGCTGGCGGCGGCGCACACGGGCGCGCAGGGGCCCGCGACGCAACCGGGCGGCACGGTGGCCATTCGCGGCGCGACGATCCTGACGGTGACGCGCGGCACGATCGCCAACGGCACGGTGGTGCTCCGGGACGGCCGGATTACGGCGGTCGGTCGCGCCGACACGCCGATTCCGCCGGGGGCCGAGACCATCGACGCGGCCGGCCGCTTCCTCACCCCTGGCATCATCGACGCGCATTCGCACATCGCGGCCGATTCCATCAACGAAGGGGGGACAACGGTCAGCTCGATGACGGGCATCGAGGATGTACTCGACACGACCGACATCAACATTCAGCGCGACCTGGCCGGTGGTGTCACCACCGCCAACGTGCTGCACGGCAGTGCGAACCCGATCGGCGGCAAGAACGCCGTGATCAAGCTGCGATGGGGGAAGCAGCGCGCGTCGGAATTGCTCTTCGACGGAGCCATGCCGGGCATCAAGTTCGCGCTCGGCGAAAACCCGAAGGACATGCGTCCGGGTGGCGGCCAGCAGGCGCAGGCGCCGCGCCGTTATCCGGTGACCCGTCCCGGCGTCGAATACGTGATTCGCGACGCGTTCACTCGAGCCCGGGCGTACCAGCGCGAGTGGCAGGAGTTCGAACGGCGACGCAAGGCGGGTGAAGTCGTGGTTCAACGACGTCGCGACCTGCAGTTGGAACCGCTCGTGGAGATCCTCGAGGGGAAGCGGCTCGTCCACGCCCACTCGTACCGAGCCGACGAGATCCTGATGCTCATCCGGCTGGCCGACGAGCTGGGATTCAAGGTGGCGACCTTCCAGCACGTGCTGGAGGGCTACAAGGTGGCGGACGAGATCGCGGCCCACGGGGCGGGAGCATCGACGTTCTCGGACTGGTGGGCCTACAAGGTCGAAGCCGAGGACGCCATCCCGTACAACGCGGCCCTCATGCACCGGCGCGGCGTCGTCGTGTCGATCAACTCCGACAGCGCGGAGCACTCGCGGCGCCTCAACACCGAGGCGGCCAAGAGCATTCACTGGGGCGGGCTCAGCGAAGACGAAGCGCTCTCGCTCGTGACCATCAATCCAGCCAGGCAGCTCCGCATCGACGCGCGCGTGGGGTCCATCGAGATCGGCAAGGACGCCGACCTCGTGCTGTGGAACAAACATCCCCTGAGCACCTACGCGATCGTCGATCGGACCTATATCGACGGGCAGGTGTACTACGATCGGCTCGCGGAAGAGCGGCGGATGACCGAGGCGCGGACCGAGAAGGCCAAGCTGGCCGCGGCCGAGGGACCGCGGTCGCCGACCGCCGACCCGCAACAAAGCCAGCCCAAGCAGAGTGCCGAGGGCCGTGAGGGGCTCGATGCCAGACGTGACGGCCCCGCCGAGACGCCGACGCCGGTCGTGCGGCCCGTCACGCAGGCGAACGCGAGCGGGCCCGTGGTGGCGATTACCAACGCCCGCCTGCACCCGATCACGCAGCCGACCATCGAGCGCGGCACACTCGTCATCCGCGGCGATCGCATCGCCGAGCTGGGCCCATCGGTCGCGGTGCCGCCTGGGGCCGGTGTCATCGACGCCAAAGGCGGAGATGTCTATCCAGGATTCATCGACGCGCGGACGACGATGGGCCTGGTCGAGCCGGGGCCTCGCGGGTTCGAAGACGTGCAGGAGATGCTCGACATCAACGCCGCGCTGCGCGCGCAGTCGTCGTACCAGGCGGACAGCGACGCGATTTCGGTGGCCCGGGTCAACGGGGTAACCACCGTCAGCGTGATGCCGTCGGGAGGCTTGATCGGCGGACAGGTGGCCGTCATGAACCTCGACGGCTGGACCTGGGAGGAAGCGACGCTTCGACCCGTCATCGGCGTCACCTTCCAGTTTCCGACCCTGAGCCGTGGCGGAGGGGGAGGGCCAGGCGGGCCGCCGGCCGCCCCGCGCCCCTATGCCGATCTCAAGCGCGACCGCGATGCCCGCGTCAAGAGAGTCGAGGATCTCCTGGCACAGGCGCGCGCCTATGCCACGCTCCCCGTCTCTTCGCGCCGGACGGATTGGACGCTCGAGGCCATGGTGCCCATCGCAGAAGGCCGCCAGCCGCTCTTCGTGCAGGCCTCCGGTGAGACCGAGATCAAGGAAGCCGTGGCATTTGCCGCTCGCACCGGCATCAAGATCGTGATCACCGGGGCCCTCGAGGCGCCGCTGGTGGCCCCGCTCCTCAAGGAGAAGAACGTCCCCGTCATTCTGGGTTCCATCCTGACGCTTCCCTCGCGCGAGGACCTTCACCACGCGGCAAGCTACCGCGCCGCCGGCGAGTTGGCCGGAGCCGGCGTGACATTCGCCTTCGGGACGGGCAACTACAGTAATGTCCGGCTGCTGCCCTATGAAGCGGCCCTCTCGGTCGCCTGGGGTCTGTCACGCGACCGCGCGATCCGAGCGCTGACCGTGGACGCTGCGCAGATTCTCGGCGTGGCGGATCGCGTGGGCAGCCTGGAGCCCGGCAAGCTCGCCAACCTCGCGATCTGGCAAGGCGATCCGCTCGAGCTCCGCACGCCTGTGCCGCGCGTGCTCATCGCAGGCCGCGACGTCGGTCCTGTCAGCAAGCACACCGAACTCTACGACCGGTTTGCCAGCCGCCCGAAACCCGGCGCCGCGGCAACCAGGCGACCGGCGGCGGCCGGTCGCGGCAGGTAGGGGAGGCCATCATGAAGCGCCGGTTCGTCCTCGCGCTCTGCGCGGTCCCGTTCGCTCTGGCGGGCCTCTCTGCCCAGAGCTGGTCCTTGTATGCGATTCAGGGCGCGCGCATCGTGCCCGTCTCCGGCCCCGACATCGAGTCCGGCACCATCGTCTTGCGCGACGGCGTGATCGACGCCGTGGGCGCCACCCTCGCCGTTCCGGCAGGTGCGCAGGTCATTGCGGGCAAGGGGCTGACGGTCTACCCCGGACTCATTGATCTCGGCAGCACGGCTGGTCTCGACATGCCGGCCGTGCCTCGCGCGGAGTCCCCACAGACCACGGAGGACGTCGAGCGGGTGAAGGCGGACTATCTCTTGCGCGCGCAGTTTCGGGCGGCCGACCTCGTCAATCCAAACGCGCCGGCACTGGCGCGCGCGGCAGCCGCGGGGATTACGTCGATCGTGGCGACGCCGTCCGGGGACGCCATTCGCGGGCAGAGCGCGCTCATCGGGACCGCCCTGGGGATGGACACCCCGCAGATCGGCGCGCCCGCCGACGAGCGCCGGCGGGCGCTCGTGCTCAGGTCGCCGATTGCGCTGCACGTGACCCTCTCTGAGCGGCCCGCGGGCGGGAGCGCGTATCCCAACTCCCTCATGGGCGTCATCGCGTTTGTCAGGCAGGCGTTTCTCGACGCGCAACATCATGAGATGCAGAGGAACGCCGTCGCCGCGGGTACGGCGAAATCGCTGCTGCCCCCCGTGCCTTACGCGCCCTCACTCGAAGCCATCCAGCCGGCCCTGGCGGGGCGCTTGCCCGTCGCCTTCCACGGAGAATCGGCGCGGGAGATCCGGCGCGCGCTGGACATGGCGCGAAGCTTCAAGCTCACGCCCATCATCACCAACGGCCGGGAAGCCGATCAGGTGGCAGGCGATCTCAAGACCGCCGGCGCCCGCGTGATTCTG
Organism: Acidobacteriota bacterium; assembly: GCA_052389315.1. Classification (GTDB taxonomy): domain Bacteria; phylum Acidobacteriota; class Vicinamibacteria; order Vicinamibacterales; family UBA2999; genus JACCSI01. The sequence goes on along the minus strand of JBQTIE010000062.1, from coordinate 10,835 downwards.
AACCTCAACTACCCGACACGACCGGCCGCGCTCGCCCCGGATGCCGACGAATCGCTCCGGGCGCTGCGTGAGCGAGTCAACGCGCCAAAGGTCGCAGCCGCGCTGCAGAAGGCCGGCGTGGCGTTCGGCTTCGAGTCCTCGGGCCTGGACGACCCGAAAGACTTCGTGCGAAACGCCGCCAAGGCCGTTCAGCACGGCCTGTCACGGGAAGCGGCGCTACGGGCGCTGACCATCGATGCCGCGACGATTGCAAGGGCCGCCGACCGACTGGGCTCGCTCGAGCCCGGCAAGCTGGCGAACATCCTGGTCACCGATGGAGATCTGTTCGGAGAAAAGACGACGGTCAAGCACGTGTTCGTCGCCGGACAGGCGGTCACCCTGGATGTGCAGGACGGGAGAGGAACGCGCCGCGGGCAGTAATGGCACGCCGATATCGACGACCAGCCGTGCCGCCACGGCTCAGCGAATCGTTTCGAACGCGATATCCAGGATCGGGTACCGCTGCCAGTCCTTGTAGTTGAAGTGCCACCACTCGTTGGGTTCGACGGCGAATCCGTGCCGCTCCATCACGGCCCGTAGCAAGTCGCGGCGGCCTCGTGCGGCCGGGTCGCCTCCCCGGTAGTCTGGATACGCGCGGTGTGTCATCTCGTCGTAGCCGCTCGGCATCTCCACCGCCGTCCCCAAGGCCCGGTCGTACATGGTCAGATCGACGGCGGCCCCTCGGTTGTGCTTCGACCCGCTCGCGGGATCCGCGACGAACTCTCGCAGCGCCGGCGGTGTCATGTCCCAGAACAGCTTGGTCACCGCCCAGGGGCGGTAGCCGTCGTGGATGAGCAGGCCGTACCCGTGGGCGGACAGGTCTCGATGAGCCGCCACGACCGCTTCGGCGGCCGGTCGCTGCAGGAACGCACGGGCGGTTTTGTAGACCGGCTTGCCGATGAAGTTGTTGCTGCCGGCGTAGCGAATGTCGAGCTTGATGGAGGCGTCGAGCGTGACGAGCTCGACGAGGTCCGCGGGGCGCGTGGCGGTCGGGTCGACCGGCGGGCCCTGGGCGCTCGGGGTCGCGAACCCGGCCAGCATGCAGGCCAGGGCCCTGATCAACAGTGTTGCCATCTCTTTTCGCCTCCGCGGCGGCGGCCGCCGGGGCATCCGGCCCCGAATGCGACCCGAATCCACTACAATACCGTGGGAATACTAGCGAGGCTTCGCCTGAGACCGCCGAGCATGTTGGGCGGTGACGCTCCGCCTCGCTAGTGGCAGTGTTGGCTGGCCCGGCCTCCGGCCGGGCGAAGAGTCTTGAAGGCCGATTGAAAAACTTGACTCATTCGTAAGGATTCTCGGCCTTCAAGACTCTCGCGAGGCTCCGCCTGAGACCGCCGAGCATGTTGGGCGGTGACGCTCCGCCTCGCTAGTGGCAGTATTGGTTTTGCCCGGCCTCCGGCCGGGCGGCCGAGAAAATGGAAGTTAGCCCGGGCGGGTGATCCCGCCCGGCAATGCGAATCGGATCCGCAGCTCGTTCCGTCCAAAGGAGAGTAGGGCGATGGCAGGTGGCAACCTGGGCTGGAAACTCACCATCGGGATCGCGTTGTTTGTTCCTGCTCTGGCGACCGTGGCCCAGCCGGTGCCGTTGGGTGCCGCGCCCAACGTCCCGGACGACGTCACGTTCACCAAGCACATCGCGCCGATTCTGCAGCGCAGCTGCCAGAACTGCCACCGCCCGGGTGGCGTTGCGCCGATGTCCCTGGTCTCCTACGAGGACGTACGGCCATGGGCTCGCGCCATCAAGCAGCGAACCGGTATCGGCCCCCGAGCGGGCGTGATGCCGCCGTGGTATGTCGAAAAGAACGTCGGGATCCAGAAGTTCAAGGACGACCCGTCGCTGAGCGACGAGGAGATCGCGATCGTGGCGAAGTGGGCGGACACCGGTGCCCCGCGAGGCAACCCAGCCGACATGCCGCCGCCCCTGGCCGTGGAAGACGACAAGGTGTGGAGGATTGGAAAGCCCGATCTGATTGTCTCGAGCGAAGAGCTTCTCGTGAAGTCTGATGCCGCCGACTGGTGGGGTGAGATCAAGGACATCCCCATCCCCATCACGGAGGACCGGTACGTGGCGGCGGTCGAGATCAAGGAAGTCAACGACGTGCCGACCAGCGGCACCGGTCGCGAGACGGTCGGCGGGCGCTACGTGTTCCACCACATGATCTGGAGCACGCGCGTCATGAAGGAAGACGCCGAGCGCGAAGAGCTGACCGTCGAGCTGCTGCTGAACAACAGCGACATCACGTCATGGCCGGTTCACGAGGTCGGGCGGAATCCAGATATTTTCGACCCGCGCGCAGGCCGCCTCCTCAAGGTGGGCTCGAAGGTCGTGTCCGACTCCGTCCACCTGCACTCGAACGGCCGAGACACGAAGGCGCGGCTTGATATCGGCTTCAAGTTCCACCCCAAGGGCTACAAGCCGCAGCTGAGGCGCTCGATTTCCCGCCAGCTCGGCAACGGCCTGGACATCGACATCAAGCCGATGGCGTCAGGTCAGGAGCTTCACGCCTACACGGTGCTCCAGGAGCACACCAAGATCACGTCGTTCGAACCCCATCTCCACGCGCCTGGCGCGCGGATGTGCTTCGAGGCGATCTGGGGCTTCAACATTCAGACGCTCAACTGCGTGGGCTACGACCACAACTGGGTTCGTGGGTACACCTACGCGGACGATGCCGCCCCGTTGCTGCCGAAGGGCACCATTCTTCACATCGTCGGCTACATGGACAACTCCCCGACGAACAAGAACATTCCCGACCCGCGCAACTGGCAGGGTTCGGGCAACCGCTCCGTCGCAAACATGTTCATCGACCTTGGCATGGGCGTGTCGCTGACCGACGAGCAGTTCAAGCAGGAGATGATGCAACGCCGCGAGCAGATGCAGTTGACGCATCAGGATGTGATGATTGGCTGTCCGCTCTGCAACGTGGCGCCGCGGCTGACGCCTCCTCGCCCGACGACCAGCGAGGGCGGCACGAGCACGAGGCCGCCTCAATAGCGGCAGAACGGTGCTCGGGTGCTCAGGTTGGCCAGGTTCTCGGGCGCGTCCGGCTCGTGGGGCAACTCAACTCAGAAACTCACAACTCATAACTCATAACTACCGAGAACGCTCCATGAACGCGGTGAAGATGTTGGCCATCGTCGGCCTGGCAGCGGCGCTGACGGCCCCGATCGCGGGCGCGCAAACCTATTCGAGCGGGCAGAATGCCTCACCGGCCTACGAGGGATGGGAGCGTAATCCCGACGGGTCGTTCAATTTCCTGTTCGGCTACATGAACCGGAACTGGGAAGAGGAGCTGAACGTACCTGTCGGACCCGACAACAACATTCAGCCCGGCGGGCCTGATCGCGGGCAGCCGACACGCTTCCTCCCTCGCCGCAACCGTTTCGTCTTCAAAGTCCGCGTGCCGGCGGACTGGGGCGACAAGGAACTCGTCTGGACGCTCACGACGAAGGGGAGAACGGAAAAGGCGTTCGCGACGCTTCGCCTCGATTACTTCGTAGACGATATGGTGATCGCGTCGGAGACGGGCGCGCTCGGCGCCGGCTCGAGCAGCCCGGAAGTGCGTGCCAACAAGCCTCCCTCCATCAAGCTGGAAGCGACCTCGATGACCGTCCGCGTCGGCCAGCCGTTGCCGCTTGTCGCATGGGTCACTGACGACGGCGTGCCGAAGCCGCGCGGGGGCGGGTCCGCCGGCGCCGCGGCGCGACTGTCCACCAACACCACGGCCGCGGCGGCGCTGCTGGCCAGGAACCCGGTCCTCACGCCGCCCTCGCGGCTCACGGTGGGTAAGCGCGTCGGCCTGCACCTGACGTGGTTCGTGTACCGCGGCGAGGGCCAGGCGCAGTTCGAGACGCCTCAGATCAAGCCGTGGGAAGACACCCGCACGGGCGCGAACTCTCCGTGGGCGCCGCTGTGGACGGCGCCGCCGGTGCCGGCGGACGGCAAGTACACCGCTCGCGTCACCTTCGACACTCCTGGGGTGTACGTGCTTCGGGTACGCGCGGATGATGGCGCGCTCCTCGACGACCGTGAAGTGACGGTCACCGTCACGCGGTGACGCGCTCGCGTGACCGGCTGAACGACTTCTCGCCCACAGATATCCGCCTCCCGCGCGTATGAGGAGGCCCTCGATACGACTCGTGCGCCGGGCCTCACGGTCGTGTCACGGGTGCACGAATGGCGCGGGCGCGTCGCGCCTGACGGGATGCGCGCGTCGCCGTCGGTTTCCGACCGAGGCTCGGCCCGGCAACTGGACGCCGCTTGGCGAGTAGTTCTCTGCGCGCGCGATGGCGGCCGTCACTTCGGTGTCGAGCCAGTGCACCAGCCGCGCACCCGCATCGCCGCTCTCGGAGGCGTCACTGTCCGAGCGATCGCGCTTGACCTCGGCGACTGAAGGCGGTGGTGATATCGCTGATGCGCAGATTGCCGAACGTCGTCTTGAACGGGCGGGCCGACAGCCGCGCCAGCACATAGGCCCCGCGCGACCCGCCGCCGCTGGATTCGACGGTGAGCAAGCGGTGGTGGGAAACAGCGGCGGCCGTCTCGCGCGAATCGCGCACAAGCTCATGGTTCGGCAATCAGCGGGTCGATCGGCTCCAGAAACGGGAACCGGTGAAAATCGGTGTCGCGTGTGCAGATTCGGCGCACGCCGTGCTCGCGCATCAGAACCGCCGTCTGTGTGTCGTGCACGATGTTGCCGTTCAATCCCGGCACCTCGGCGACGACGTCAGCCAGGACGTGGGTATGCCGGTCGGTGGGCACCAGCAGGCTCAGCCCTGGAGATTCCTGCAGCGCCCCGAGGAAACCCACCGCGGCGTCCATCGTCCAGGGCTGCCGGAGCACGCGGGAGTGCGTCACCACCCGCAGGAACTCGTAGCAGATCCCCCACGTGAGATACCATGCCCCGTTCTGGCGGCGCCAGCTTTCGACGAGGGCGCGGCAGCGGAGGTGTTCCGGCGCACTGGCGTCCGCCGCATACACCAGCACGTTCGTGTCGGCCACGAACATCAGCGTCCTTCCATCGCGCGATACAACGCTTCGCGGTCCGCGATGTCCACGAGCGCGCCGCCGCTCGTGAACGACGGCAACGGCCGCAAGTCGACGGGGTCCGGTTTGGTCTGCAGGAGCCGGCGCAGCGCGGTCTCGACCAGTTCCGACATGGTGCGTCCGGTTCGCGCCGACTCGCGCCGGAGCCTGTCCATGACGCGATCATCGATGGTCAAGGTCGTCTTCATATGGAAAACCATATCAAGAGGATGTCTAGCCGTCAACCAGGAGTCCCCCCCGTGACTCCCGACGACCGCCGTCACCAGGGGCTACGATCCCGGCGTGCCCCGCGTCCGCCACAACGTGACGATCTGGTCGGCGGGGAAGTCACCGAACACTTCGGTTCGCCCATCCGGCCACCGCACGCGGATGTTGGTCACGCGCGTCTCCACGCCGAGCCCGATGTGCACCCGCGGGTCGTTGCTCGCCAGATAGCTGAACGCCGCCCGCACTTCGCGTGTCACCGTCCGGTTCCCTACGCCCAGCGTGACCACCGCGCCAAAGCTGTCGCGCCCGCTCGGTTCCACCACGCGCAAGGCGATCCATTGGCCCCTCGACGGCACGACGTTGCGAAGCAGGAACGGCTCATGATCCCGGTTGACGACGACGACATCGACCCCGCCGTCGTTGTCGAGGTCACCGAACGCCGCGCCACGTGCCGACGCGATCAGCGGCGATGCGGTGCCTCCCCGAGGGGTGACCTCCTCGAAGCGGCCGCCCGCGAGCCCACGGTACACCAGGCTCGGCTCGGCATACGGATCGCTGCTGTACTTCCGCGCCTGCTGCCCGACCCGGCCATTGGCCTGAAAGAGATCGAGACGGCCGTCGTTGTCGAAGTCCACGAACGCGGTGCCGAATCGCGTGAACGGCCGGCTCACGGCGCGCAGGCCTGCCGCCGCCGTGGCATCGCTGAAGAACGCCCCGTCGTTGCGGAAGTACGAGTCCGACTCGCCGTCGAGGTTGACGACCAGCAGGTCCGGATCCCCATCGTCATCCACATCCTGCGCGTCGACGCCCATGCCCGATTTGGCCGACCCGTCCTCGTCGACCGCCGTGCCGGAGACGAGCGCCCGATCGACGAATCGACCTTGGCCCTCGTTGATCCAGAGCTGGTTGGGCATGGCATCGTTGGCGACGAAGACGTCCGGCCGGCCGTCGCGGTTGACGTCGCTCACGACGATGCCGAGGCCGTTGCCGAAGGCCGTATGCAGGCCCGCTTCGCCGGACACGTCGGTGAAGGTCGAGTTGCCGTTGTTGCGATAGAGCACGTCCGAGAGCGGCGCATCGTAATTGCGCGGGCTGCAGAAGTCGGGATTCCCCATCAGGCTGAAGCAGGGCAGTTCGGTGGCGGGAGACCAGTTGATGTAGCGCAGCACGAACAGGTCGAGGTCGCCGTCGGCGTCGTCGTCGAAGAAGGCGGCGCCCGTATGCCACCCGCGCCCTGCCACGCCGGCCGCAGCCGTCACATCCACAAATCGTCCGCCACCATCGTTGCGCAACAGGACGCTGGGGCCGTAGTTGGTCACGAACAGATCCGAATCGCCGTCGTTGTCGTAGTCGCCGACCGCGACGCCCATTCCGTAGCCCGCGACGTCGGTGCCACTTCCGGCGGTGGCGTCTTCGAACGTGCCATCGCCTCGGTTTCGATAGAGGCGGTTGGTCGGATCCTTCCGCGTTTGATCGGCGACGCTGCCGCTCTGAACGAGGTACATATCGAGGTCGCCGTCGTCGTCCATGTCGAAAAGCGCCACCGCGCCGCCCATGACCTCGGGCAGGAGGAAGCGATCGGCGTGGCCCGACCGGTGGGTCCACTGAACGCCGCGTGCCGCGGCCACTTCCTCGAACCAGGCCGGGCCACCGGGGGCGGCCGCTGGCGACGGCGGGGGGGTCTCGGTGCACGCCGCCAGCAGCGCCGCGGCGAGCGTCGGCAAGAAGGCTGCGAGCCCACGCCGGTGCCATCGGCGTGTCATCGTCGGCGCTCTCCTTTGAGACGAGCGGCCTCGAGTTCGCCAAGCGCGGCCCGCACACGCGAATTGTCCGGGGCGAAGGTCGCCGCGCGCGTCAGCGCGGTGTCGGCGCGATCCCATTCACGGTTCCGAAGGTGGATGAGCCCGATGCCGAGATGTGCCTCGGCCAGGATGGGGTCGGCCTGAATGGCGCGCTCGAAATGCCGGAGGGCTTCACGATCCCGGCCGGTCTCTCGCAGGATCGACCCGATCCAGACGTGCGTGCCGGCGTGGTGCAAGGGAGAATCGATCGTCGTGACTGAAGGGATGGTGAATTTGCCGGTGGGATTCTAGCGGGTTCGGTCGGCGACTTCAACGCTGATCATCATCTGTGATATATCCGCAGATTACACAGATTACGCAGATTACATGGACGCGGGAGCGTCATCCGCAGCGTGCGCAGATGACACACCCGAGCGGATGGCATCGATGCCCAAGGCTCCCAAGGCGAGGCACACGACAGTGTTGTGGTTCGCCCTGTGGACCAACACCGCCTATCTGGCTGCCGTCGCCACGCCGTCGGTCTTCTACTACGCCAACGTAGCCCTGCATCCCTTGTTGGGGCTCGCGGTGTTGGCGGCAGCTTTCCCGTTGATTCGCCGCGGGTTACGGTCTCCGACGGCGTCCGTGGCCGGCCCGCCGGTCGTCCTCGCCACACTGACCGGACTGCTGGTGCTCATCGGCGGCGCGACGGGTGCCAATCGTCGCCTCCTCGTCTGGCACGTCGGTGCCGCGGTGCTGGCCCTGGCCGTCGTCGGCGCGGTCCTCATGCGCGTGGCTTGGGACGAACGGCGTACTTGGTGGGGACGAACGGTGGGAGTCGCGCTCGGCGCGCTGTTGATCGCGTCGGTCGTGGCGGGAGGCGCGGCCATGCGGCACCAGCAGTGGCGCCGGGAGGCCTCCCGGATCGTGAATCCCCCTGCCCCGTTGTCGATGGACGCCGAAGGCCGTGGCCCCGCCGGCCCGTTCTTCCCTTCTTCGTCGGACACCACCACCGGCGCCCTCGTCCCCACGGATTTTCTCTTGAACAGCGCGGCATGCGGGCGGTGTCACACCGAGGTGTACGACCAGTGGCGCTCGTCGGTGCACCACCTCTCGTCGTTCAACAATCAGTGGTACCGCAAGTCCATCGAGTACATGCAGGAGGTGGTCGGCACGCGTCCCTCGAAGTGGTGTGCCGGATGCCACGACCATGCCGTCTTCTTCAACGGCCGCTTCGATGAGCCCATCAAGGATCAGATCGACACGCCAGAGGCCCAGGCCGGGCTGGGCTGTCTGTCCTGCCACGCCGTCACGCGCGTGAAAAGCACGATGGGGCAGGGAGACTTCGTCGTGGAGCGTCCGCCCCTTCAGTCCCTGGCTTCGACGGAGTCGCGCCTGGGGCGTGCCGTTCACGACACCTTGCTGGCTCTCGATCCCCAGCCGCACCGCGAATCGCTGCTCAAGCCGTTTCATCGCGAGCAGACCTCCGAGTTCTGCTCGGCGTGCCACAAGGTGCACCTGGATGTACCCGTCAACGGCTATCGCTGGCTGCGCGGCTTCAACGACTACGACAACTGGCAAGCCTCCGGCGTGTCGGGAGAAGGTGCACGTTCGTTCTACTATCCGCCCGAGCCGCGGGGATGCCGGGATTGTCACATGCCGCGCGTCCCGTCGTCCGACCCGGCCGCGAAGGACGGCCTGATCCGATCGCACCGCTTTGCCGCCGCCAATACGGCGTTGGCCTTCGTCAACCACGACGCCACGCAGCTCCGCGCCGTGCAGGACTTCCTGCGCGACGGCCAGTTGTCCGTGGACATCTTCGGGCTCGTGCGAACCGGAGCCGCGACGCCGGTCGGGCCCGCAGGACCGGCGGGCGAGCCACAGCTCTCCACGACGTTCGCGGTCGGCGAGGAGAGCGCGGGCATCGGCCGCGTCGCCTCTACGCTCCGCGAGCCAGACCCGGTGGTCGGACCGCTCGATCGTGTGGAGGCCGTCGTGCGGCGCGGCGAGTCCGTCCGCGTCGAGGTCGTCGTGCGCACGCGCAAGATCGGCCACTTCTTTCCGGCCGGCACGGTCGATGCGTTCGACGTCTGGGTCGAGTTCGAGGCGGTCGATGACCGGGGCCGGACCATCGTGCACAGCGGTTTTCTCGAAGGCGACGGTGGGCCCGTGGAGCCGGGCGCGCATTTCTATCGCAGCCTCATGCTCGATGAGCACGGTGGCGTCATCAACAAACGGAACGCCTGGATGACGCGCTCGACGGCGTATGTTCGCCTCATACCCCCGGGGGCGGCCGACACGGTGCACTTCCGGCTCGACATTCCCGAAGATGCCGGCGACACGATCCAGCTGCGCGCCAAGGTCAACTACCGGAAGTTCTCGTGGTGGTTCACCCAGTGGGCGTATGGGGGCGTCCGCGACCCCGATCACCTCGGCTTTTCCCTTGGACCGGGGCACGACGATGGCCGGTGGCTGTTCACGGGCGACGTGTCTGGCGTCTCTGGCGCGATGAAGTCCATCCCGAATCTTCCGGTGACGGTGATGGCAGAAGCCGCCACCTCGCTCCGCGTGCTGCCGCGGCAGACTGCGCCACCCAACGACGAACGCCCGCGCGATGCCGCCTTCCGCGAACGGTGGAACGACTACGGCATCGGGCTGCTCCTGCAGGGCGACCTGAAAGGTGCCGAGGCGGCGTTTCTCGCGGTGACCGACATGGACCCGACCTACGCCGATGGCTGGGTCAACGTGGCGCGGGCGCGCCTGGACGAAGGGAACACGAGCGGTGCGCACGAGGCGCTCGACAAAGCGCTCGCCCTGGACCCGACGCTCGCCAAGACGCATTTTTTTCTCGGCATGGTGTACAAGAACCTGGGCCGCTACGACGAGGCGCGCGGACATTTCGAGCGGGCACGTGCGCAGTACCCCCGGGATCGCGTCGTCCGCAATCAGCTTGGCCGCGTGCTTTTCCTCCAACGGCGGTTCGCAGAGGCCATTGTCGAGTTTCACGCTGCCTTGGCGGTGGATCCCGAGGATCTGCAGGCGCACTACAACCTCATGCTCTGCTATCGAGGCCTTGGCGACGATGCCCAGGCGGTGCGGCACGAGACGTTGTATCTTCGCTTCAAGGCAGACGAAGCGGCGCAGGCCATCACCGGGCCGTATCGCCAGCTCAACCCCCACGACAACAACGAACGCCAGCCCGTGCATGAACACCGCGCGGCGCCGCCCGGATCCCGTCGATGACGAGGTGGCGCCAGTACGTCTCGGCCGCGGCCGTGTTGTTCACCGTCGAAGCGCTCGCCCCCTTCACCGGCCGAGGACCCGCGCCCGTCGTCCTCAGCCAGGGACGCCCGCCCGGGGCCTCCGCGTCCGTGGTCTTCACCGACGTCACGCGGCAGGCCGGCATCACCTTTCGGCACAACAGCGGCGCGTTTGGCCGCAAATACCTGCCCGAGACGATGGGCGCCGGATGCGCATTTCTCGACTACGACAACGATGGCTGGCAGGACCTGTTCCTCGTGAACTCTTCGAACTGGCCCGGCCGGCCCACGACACGAAGTCTTTCGGCGCTCTACCGGAACAATCGCGACGGCACGTTCACCGACATCACCGACCGCATGGGGCTGGCGGTGACGATGTACGGCATGGGCGTGGCCGCCGCAGACTACGACAACGATGGGTGGATCGACATTCTCGTGACCGGACTCGGCGACAGCCGGTTGTTCAGGAACCACAAAGGCGAGCGGTTTGTCGACGTG
>JBQTIE010000061.1:0-11488 GCA_052389315.1 Acidobacteriota bacterium | reverse complement strand
CAGCTCGAGCGATCGCTTGAGGTGCGGCAGGCTCTGTTCGAACCGCCCCTGCATGGAGTGCAGAAAGCCCGCCGCCGCATGTGTCAACGGCTGGAGCGGATCGATCTCGAGCACCAGCGCCGCCGTCGACTCCGCCCGCTCGGGGACGCCGAGCAGCCCGCAGCCGAACACGAAGAGCGTCGCCGTGAACACGTCGTTGGGGTCGCTCCGCAGCGACTCTGCCAGTAGTTGCATCGCCTGCGCCAGGTCGCCCGCGGCATGAACGGCATGGAGCGCCCTCAACCTGAGCGCGTGCGGCGAGCCTGGCTCGATCGCCTCGATGCGCCGCACGAGACGATCGACCTCGTCCAGGCGCGCGGCCGCGGTGTCGAGGCCCATGTTGTAGTACTGCAAGTGGATGTCGCCCTCAACCGCCAGGAGCGGGACGCTGGGGCCGATCATCGCCGTTGCGTGTCTGATGTCGCGCAACGCCCGGTCGAGGCCGTCCTCGGTAAAGCGGATCACCTCGCCGCGAGCCCGAAGGTAGCATTCGTAGGCGCGCGGATCGGTGATCGGCCGCTCGGCCATCTCCCGGCTCTCCTCGCGCGACAGCTTGATTTCGAGCTCGCGGGCAATCGCGCGCGACACCTGCTCCTGCATGTCGAACACGTCGTCCATCGTGCCGCTGTACTTGTCGGACCAGAGCTGCGCGTCGTTCACGCCGTCGATGAGCTGCGCCGTGATGCGCAGCCGGGCGCCCGCGCGGCGCACACTGCCCGACAGCACGTAGCCGACGTTGAGCTCGGGTGCGATGTTGGCGACATCCCGGCGGCCCTTCAACTGCAGCGCCGACGTGCGCGAGATCACACGGACGTCTCGCAGCTTCGACAGGTCCGCGATGATTTCCTCGGTGAGGCCATCGGCCAGGAACTCGTTCTCGGCCTCGTGGCTCATGTTTTCGAACGGCAGGACGACCAGGCTCTTCGACGGCGCTGTACTCGCCGGCCCGGTGGCCGCCGACGCCGGGCCGCTCTCGGTCGCGGTATCGAGCGCGAACGCCAGGTCGTGGGCCGACTGGAAGCGCGCCGCCGGATCCTTTTCCAGGCAGCGGCGGATGATGCGGTCGAGCGCGGCCGGCACCGTGACTCCCAGCCGGGACAGCGCAGGTGGCTCGTCACGCATCAATGCCGCCAGCGTCTCCGCGGTGGTCGCGCCGTGGAACGCGCGGCGTCCCGACAGCATCTCATACAGGATGACACCGAGCGCGAAGATGTCGGCCCGCCCGTCGGTAGCCAGCCCTCGCCCCTGCTCCGGCGACATGTAGCCGACCGTCCCCAGAATCATCCCCGGCGTCGTCGCCGCAGGCATCGTGACGGCGGCATCGCCCGAAACCGCCGCACGGAAGGGCTTCGCGAGCCCGAAGTCCAGTCTTCACCCGGTTGTCCCGGGTCAGAAAGATGTTCTCCGGCTTCAGGTCGCGATGGACGACGCCGCGATCGTGGGCCGCCGCCAGACCCCGTGCGACCTCGAGCGCACAGCGCGCCGCCGCCGCCGGGGACAAGCCCCCTCTGGTCAGCCGATCGCGCAGCGTCTCGCCGGCCAGCAGCTCCGTGACGATGAACCAGACGCCGGCGTCGGAGCCGACATCGAAGATGGAGACGATGTTGGGGTGAGAGAGGGCGGCAACGGTGCGGGCTTCCGCCTGCAGCCGGGCGGTGGCGGCAGGTTCGGACGAGGTGTGGTGCGGCAGGACCTTGATGGCCACCTCGCGTCCGAGCCGCGTGTCCCGCGCACGATAGACCTCGCCCATGCCGCCGGCGCCGAGCGCCGCGATGATCTCGTACGGCCCCAATCGCGTACCGGGAGTCATCGAGCCGTCATCCTAGCGCAGGCTTTGTCTCGCCCACCCTCACTGGCGCTCTCCGATGCGGTACAGGTGCGAATCGCTCCGGATGAAGAACGACCCGTGTGCCACGGCCATCGAGGCCAGCGTCAGCCCGTCGATTCGATTGACGGCCAGCCGCGTGAAGGTCGTGCCGGGCGAGATGACCGTCGCAACGCCCTCCTCACTCAGCAGGTAGATGCGCCCGTCGGCGAAGACCGGCGAGGCCGAGTAGCCGCCCGAGAGCCGCTGCTGGTAGTGGATCGACCCGGTCCTGGCGTCGACAACCGTCAGCACGCCCAGGTCGTTGAGGATGTAGAGCTCGTCGGCGACCAGGATTGGCGAGGGCGTGTAGGGAGCGCCGCGGCGCAGCGTCCAGGCGATGTGCGTGCGCGTCACGTCGCCCTGGCCGTCGGCCCGGACGGCGATGAGCGCCGGCTGCTGGAACCCGGTCGCGATGAACACGAGCCCATGGCCGAACACCGGTCGCGGCACGTTGGAGAAGCCATCCTCGTAGCTGACACGCCAGATCTCGCGGCCGGACGCCGGCTCGTACGCCGCCGCGCGATACGCGCCCACCGAGACGATCTGATCCTGATCGCCGACGCGAATGGCGAGCGGCGTCGTGTACGCCTGATCGGACGGCTTGCGGCGATGCCGCTTCCAGCGCTCGCGACCCGTGCGCGTGTCGAGCGCCACCACGAACGCCTCGACGTCGTTGCCGTCGCAGCTGATGATGAGCAGGTCGCCGAAGAGGGCTGGGGATCCGCCGGCGCCATGCTGGGACTCGTAGGGCAGACGCGTGCGCCACAGCACCTCGCCGGACGAGCTGAGCGCTGCGGTCCCGTCGGCGCCGAAATGCACGTACACGCGGTCGCCGTCCAACACCGGTGTCGGCGATGCGAAGGTGTTCTTCTCGTTCAGGGCTCGAGGCCGCTCGAGCCTGAAGACCTCGACGTCCACGAGCTGCCGGCCCGTCTCGACGTCGAAGGCGAGGGTGCGCAGCAACACCGTGGGTCGTCCCCGGGAGCCTGACCGCTCTTCGACCGACGAGGTCAGCCAGACGCGACCTCCGCCGACCACTGGCGACGACCATCCCGCCCCTGGCACCGGGGTCTTCCACAGGACGTTCTTCGACTCGCTCCAATCGAGGGGCAGCCCGCGCTCCTCCGCATGCCCCTGACCGGTGGGCCCGCGGAACTGCGGCCAGTCCTGCGGTGTGGCCACCGTGCTCACGGCGGTCAAGGCGGCCGCGATGGCAGTTGAGGCTCGGCCCATGCAACTTGTGCGTTCGGTCCGACCGCCTGTTTCCTCGGTTCGAGCTGCGATGGCCGTTCGTTCAGACCTGCTCCCCTGGTCCATGACGACGTTACGCCAACGCGGTCCGGCGGCGCACGGCGTTCATGAACCCGATGGTCGCCAGGCCGGCGACGACCATCAGGGCACTGACGCCCGCGCCGGCGTACCAGCGCGAGAACTCGACGGTGACTGGAAACACGATAAACACCCCGGAGACGTAGAACGCGACGACGGCTGCCAAGAGGCCCACCCGCACGAGAAGCAGCACGAAGAAGGTGTTGAGCACAAGGTTCCCGGCGAGCGTGATCCAGAAGTACTCGCTGGCCAAAGAGTACGCAATCGACACGAGTGCGACCAAGGCCGCGATAGCCAGAGCACGCCGACCGATCGCGACGCGCAGCACGACCAGCACGAACACGGCGCTGAGACCCGTGAACACGCTTTGCGCCGACCGCCACAGCAGCAGTGGAACGACGCGTTGCGGTCCATAGACAGCGCCGATGATATCTGCCGGCACGACGTCGGGTGCCCGACCGAACCAACCTGGCGCCATGACCGCGGCGAGGCCGAGCACAGCGAGCCACGTGCCCGCGGCACATCCCGCGAGAACATCGCGACCGACCTGCGGATCGCGCACGCGCCCTCCAAGGAGGCGTGTCCACGAGACCAGCACCTGCGGCCATTGGCGGCGCACGAACGGCTCTGTCGCCAGATACCCAACCCAGCAGCACCCTGCCACGAGTAACGCCCAGGACACGGCCATCGCCAGCAAGGTGGCCTCTCCGAGCGACGGCACATGGCTCTCCGCGAAGAACCACGCAACGAAGATGCAGCCGAAGATGAACGCCGACAGCCGGAACGCACCCAGGCGATCGCCTCGCCCTGCACGCACATTGCGCGAGGCGAGGGCGGCTGCGGCCACGGTCAGCCCCGCGGCGATCACGACGAACAGGACGACAGCCGTTCGCTCGGCGGTGTTGAGCATTGCGGTCGGTACGCGCGCGGGCTGCGACCACGGGAAGTGGGCTTCGAAATAGGTCGGGCGTCCGTGAAGAGCAGCCGCTTCGAGCCTCACGTGGAGGTCAGGGCGGCTCGGCCAGGTGCCCTCCCACGCCGCGCGCGCGTCCGCGTAGACGGGCGGCGTGCGTCGCGGCTCCACAGGACGCCACAGCTTGTGGTCGTAGCCACCCGTGGCAAGAAGCGCCGCCCAGTCCGGTGGCGCCCTCGACGCGGTCGGTTCGTCTACCGGCGGAGGCACGACGACCAGATCGACCAGCTTGCCGGTCGGATCCAGCGTCACCCGCGTCATACCTGCGACATCCAACGGAGGATCGATGGGATCGACGCGCGAGAAGTTGCCGTAACGCATCACAAAACGCCAGCTCTCGAGCGGTTGCGGGCTTTCGCGGTACCAGAAGCGAAAGAAGCTGGGGTTCACCTGGTTCCATCTCGCCCGAGAGCTATCGTGGGCCCTGATGTACCGCAGGTACTCGAGATCGGTCTCGAACCCAGACGCGCGATTCGGCGAACCGTCCGCATACCCGAGCCGCACGAGGATGTCGCGTGCCCTTTCTGCAAGCGCATCCGGTGATCGCTCCAACGCCGCGCGTCGCCAGAGAATGGCTTGATCGCCAATGATCGTCGCCAGACTCGCGCCCAAAACGAGCACGCCGACCAGCACCCACGCGACTGCCGTTGACAACCCTTCGTTCGTTCCGGCAGCGGCCACCAGCTCCGGCGACGGTGTCTGTCCGGCCAGCACGGCGGCCTCGAGCAGGTTTCCTCCTGGGAGCTGGGCCATGATCTCAGCCACCGTCGCCGGGCGGGTGTGCGGATCGCTGGCGATGCTCGCCATGATCACGCGGTCGACCGCGGGGTCCATGGCGTTGACCAGCGTCGCGGGAGCGGGGGGCACCTCGTGGCGTTTCCGATCGATGAGCTCTTCGAGAGACGCGGCCGAAAAGGCGCGCCGTCCCGTGTATAACTCGTAGAGCACCAAGCCGAGGGCGTAGATGTCGCTGCGAACTGTCGCTGCCTCGCCGGCAAACTGCTCCGGCGCCATGTACGCGGGCGTTCCAGAAGCGTCGTGAGCGGACGGCGACGCCTCCATGCCAACGGCGAGCCCGAAATCCGTGATCCGCACGCGGCCCCGACCGTCGAGCATGATGTTGGCGGGTTTGAGATCGCGGTGGAGGATGCCGCGATGGTGAGCGGCGGCGAGCCCGGCCGCCGTCTGTCGCGCAACATCCAGCGCCTTGTCGGCCGGGAGCCGCCCGATCCTCTTCAACAACGAGGCGCAATCCTCGCCGTCGATGTACTCCATCGACAGGAAATGCATGCCGGCGAACTCTGCGATGTCGTGGACGCGGCAGACGTTGGGGTGCGAGACCTCGCGCGAGAGGCGCACCTCCTCAAGGAAGCGTTGATACCGTGAGGGATCCGCCGCGATTGCGCGCGGCAGGAATTTCAAGGCGACGGCGGTGCCTAGCTTCAGATCATCGGCGCGGTAGACCTCTCCCATGCCGCCGCGGCCAAGCAGGCCAATCACGCGATAGCGATCGGCGATGACCGCCCCAGGGGTGAAGGCGCCCGCGGTGACAGAATCAGGCGCGATTCGTGCCCCACCGGGCGTGGGGACAGGGGGCACAGAATCCGACGGAGCAGTGGTCGCCGAGAACGGCGACGGCTCAATCGTCATTTGGAGGAAATGATACAGGCACTGACAGCACGGAGCGTAATGACGACGGCCACGTCGAACACATCGTCAGGTGTCAGTCCGGGACCCGCGCACGTGCCTGTTCGAACCGCTCCTGCATCTCCCGCTCCGACGGAGGGTCGAGCACGTAGCGCGTCGCAAACTCTTCAGCCTGTGGATACCCCGAAGCGCGAATGCGAGCGCAGGCGGCCTCACGATCGTAATCGGTGCATTTGAGCTCCACGTCAGGTCCTAGCAGCAGCCAGTGGGCTCCCGGCGTCCCGAACGGCATCCCGACACTGCCGGCGTTCACGACGCGGGTGCGGCCGACGCGACGGTCGAACGCGATGTGGGTGTGACCGCAGACGACGAGCGGATCTGTTTGAGCGCCGAACACCGCGAGGAGATCACGCTCAGGCGTCGCCGACGTGAAGAGCTCCGTGTCGCTGCGAGGCGTCGCGTGACAGAACAGCGCGCTGCCAAGATGCGGAATGTCGAATCGCACGGTGGGCGGCCAGCCGGCGAGCACAGCCCTCTGCTCCGCCGTCAGCACGTCGGCGATCCAGCGGAAGGCCTCGTGATACGCCTCGGGCACGCCGCCCAGCCCGCCACCCGTCATGAGGGATGACAACTCGCGCTCGCCGTTGCCATGAATGAACTCGACCGGCAGCTCGAGATTCAGCAACGCGTCCAGCGTCTCGCGGGGCATCGGCCCCGGAACAACGTCGCCGCCGATGACCACGAGATCGACGCCGATGCGCTCGACCTCCGCGAGGACCGCCTCGAGGGCCGGCAGATTGCCGTGGATGTCGTAAAGGGCCGCGACGCGCATGTCAGCGCGACCTGGGCGCGATGGACGTCGCGCACCCGCGTCCCCCGCAGCGGTCCCATCGCCCGCGCCCCTCGTCACGATCGGACCCGCCGAAGGCGTCCCAACGCCACGAGGCCCACGTGGGTGACAGCACCGGCCGCGAGGAATGCGGCGAAGGCGCCCACCCGCGCGCGACCGAAGGTCCACTCGAGCGACGCGCCGTCCACGAAGTACTCCCACGCCGGCTCCACGACAGCGGCCAGCAGGCTCGCCACGCCGAGCATCGTCACGCTCACCCTGGCCGGACGGTCCGGCCATGCCCGCAGCACGTACCACGCGGTGAGCGCACACGTGGGCACCGCGAGCCACCAGTGCCAGCGCCATCCCAGGCTCAGGTGGTACTCGAGAGGGCGCGCGGCGTGCCAGTCGAGGTGCATTGCTGCAGCGAGTCCGAGCGTGACCAGTGCGCCGTGGATCACACGGGTTCGCGTCATCTGGTGCGTTCGCTCGTCGAGTTGCGACCGGGATCCATCAGCCAGATGGTTCCAGTCGATTCCCTCTGACTGAAGACAAAGGCGTTGCTGACAATGGCCGTGCCGAGGGGCGTCGATCCCCAGCGCCGCCGGGGGTCGTGCAGGTGCTGCACGAGGATTGGCTCACCCACTGGAGTGCCCTGCGCCTGATCGATCCGCAGGGCATACAGATCCCGAAAGCCGTCGCGCTCCAGCAGGAGGTACAGCAGTCGGCCGTCCGGCGACCACCCACACGCGCGTTCGGCCGAGTACGGAGCCATCTGGTGCACCGGGATCCACTCGCGTTCCGGGGGCGGGTCGCCCGGGCGTACAGGTGCCACCCACACCTGACGGCTGGCTTCGAAGGAGAGCCAGCGGCCGGTGGGCGAGATGTCCGCCCGGCCCAATCCCGTCGAGTGAACGACGAGGACTGCCGTGTTGGTGTTGGTGACGTCGAGTGCGCGGATTTCTCGCGGCGGCCCGGGCGAGAGTGCGAGAATCCGTCGATTGTCCGCAAACCATCCGTGCAGCACACAGCCATCGCAGACCTGACGACCCGTCCCGCCGCTCGTGGCCACGACGTAGCCGCCGTTGCCCGGAGGCGCAGGCACGGTGTAGGCCACCCGCGTTCCGTCGGGAGAGATCACAGGATTGAGCTCCGCGCGCGGAGTCGTGACCAGGTGTCGCTCGTGACCGGTCGTGAGATTCTTGACCCAGATTTCGGTTTCCGTCGAACCGCTCCTGGTATACGCGAGCAGCCTGCCGGCGTGGTCGAGACTGTTTCGGCCCCCCAACTGGCCGGCCCAGTACGAGTGGCGGACGATCGGGCCCGTGACTCGTCCCTCGTTGGGGTCCAGCGGAAGCGTCAGCGACACGTAGGCGTCCGAGGCCACCTCAAATGCGATACGCCCGGCCTCGTCCGGGGACGCGATCAGGTCGCCTCCTGCGCCGTTCGTGAGTCGCTCGAGCGAGGCCTCGTTCACCTGCCCGGACTTCGGCGAGACGTCCAACCGCCACAAGTTGACGCTCTCGCCCAATCGCGCCGAGAAGATGATGCCCGATGTCGTCCACGCTCTCGGCTCGTCTTCCAGTTGCTGGGGCACGTCGATCCGAGAGAACCCCTGGCGACCGAGCGCGCGATAGGCGCCAGTCGGCACCGGCTCCCGGCCGTGAAGTGGCGCCCACCACCAATCGAACAGACCGGAGGGAGAGTCATCGGCGGTTTTCCGGCCAAAGAAGAGCAGGCTCGTCCCATCCGGGGACCAGACCGGGTCGCGCGCCGTCGTGAAGTCCTCGGCGATGCGTGCCGGCTGGCCCCCGTTGGCCGGAACGGTGAACACGGCAAAGCCGGGCGCGCGCGAACCCTGGCCCGAAAGCCAGGGCCCCGTCCAGTACGCGATCCGGTTCCCGTCCGGGGAGAAGCGCGGCCGGCGTCCCCGCTCGGCGACGAGCCGCGCGTTGCCTCCCAGCGACGGCATGACGTACACGCCTCCGCCGCTACGGTTCGAGCGAAAGGCGATCAGGCGGCCGTCGGGCGAGAAGTCCGGCTCGCGATCGTCGGCCGAATCGTCGGTCAGTCGAATGGGCTGGCCACCGGCGGTGCGCTGGAGCCAGAGATCGAGCTGTCCATCACCGGCGCGGTCCGACGCGTACACGACCATCGTCCCGTCGCGGGAAAGCGCTGGCTCGGTGGAGTAGGCGTCATCGGACGTCAGCCTGATGAAGCGCGGGCCGAGCGACACCCCGCCGGCCGGAGTTGGACGTCTCGCAAAGATCCAGGTGACCGAGGCAACGGCTACCAAGAGGGACAGGACGGCGGCTGACGCCAGGAGCCTGGGCCAACGCCGACCGTCCGGCGACACAGATGGAGCGCGGCTGGCGTCCTCTTCAGCATCGTCCAGGGCGTGCCGCGCATCCGCGATGTCGCGCAGGCGCTGCTTGCGGCTCTTGTCGAGACAGCGGCGCAGCAGCCGAACCACCGCGATGGGCGTCGAGTCGGGCAGCACCGACCAGTCCGGTTCACGCTCCAGGATGGCGGCGATCGTGTCAGGCACCGTTTCGCGGCCGAACGCGAGCCGGCCCGTGAGCATCTCGTAGAGCACGCAGCCGAACGCCCAGATATCGGTGCGCGCGTCGATCGCGTGACCGCGCGCCTGCTCCGGGCTCATGTAGGCGGCCGTGCCGAGAATCACGCCTCTCCGCGTCATCGCGGGGCTCGTGATCGTGGGTGAAGCCGCCGCATCGGGGTCCGCCTCGTCCTCCGACTGGAAGGCCTTGGCAAGACCGAGTCGAGCACCTTCACCGCGCCGTCGTCACGAACCTTGATGTTCGCCGGCTTCAGATCGCGGTGCACGATGCCCCGCTCGTGGGCGGCGTCAAGGGCGTCGATGATCTGTCGGGCGATCGCGAACGCGTCGCGCGGCGGGATCGGCCCGCGGACGAGGCGTTCGGCCAGCGTCGGCCCGTCCACCAGCTCGAGGATGAGCGCGGTGATCTCCTCGCGCTCCTCGACGCCGTAGATGGCAGCAATGTTGGGATGGTTGAGTGCCGCAAGCAGCTCGGCTTCCCGGTGGAAGCGCTCCCGTCGATCGGGATCGTCCGCCCACGCCCCAAGCAGGACCTTCACGGCGACGTCGCGCTTCAGTCGCGTGTCGCGCGCCCGGTAGACCTCGCCCATCCCGCCAGCGCCAATCGGCGTGAGGATCTCGTACATCCCCAGGCGAGTGCCCGCGGAGAGGCGCATCGGCATCAGAAGGCCTCGGAACGCTCTCCTCGACAGCAGTCGGGAAGCGTCGACCCTTCATGGCGAGCGCCGGCGTGTCCCGAGGTGGTCATGCCGACACATACGCTAGCACGTTCGGATCGGCCGGCGTGCCGGGCGGCACGTGCTCAGCGGCGGCTTGAAGGACCCGCGGGGAAGCCCAGCTTCTTCGGGAGCGCGATGAAGCGCGGCTCCGATCGCCGCGGGTCGAACATTCGGTCCCCTCAGCGCCCGAATCACCGTAACGCGCGCGTAGACGTCGGCCACGGTCGCCACCTGCGACCGGGCGCCATCCTCACGCCGGTGTCGATGGTTCGCTGGTGTGGGCTACATCCATCCCAACTGCTTGAGGCTGACGGCATCGTTCCAGATCTTCGTCATGTGCCGAATCCGGTCGCCCTCGAACTGCATGACGTAGACGTAGTCGGCCTCCACCTGCTTCCCAGTCGGCGGCACCGGTCCGCCCTCGCCCGTGTGGGTGCCCTTGAAGACGCCGTACGCCACGACGCTCTTCCGCCCCTCGTCCACGGCGAAGGCACGCAGTTCGTAGCGGCCGTCAGGGCACGGCGTGAACAGGCCCTTCATCCACTCCGTGTAAGACTGCAGCGTGTCGACGCCGGCGAGCGCGCCCGCCTGGGCGGAGAAGGTTGCGCCGGAATGGCAATACCGGCTGCACGCCTCCCATCCCTTCCCGGTCTCGCAGTCGTCGAAAAAGCGTTCAGCCGTCTCCTTGATCGCAGCCATCATCTGATTCCTTTCGAGAGGCACTACTGTGCTCAGTCTGTCTTTACTCAGTTAGCATATCGCCCGTTCTCAGCCCCCGTCAGCCACTCCCCCTCACGAGAGCCCATGGTACAGGATGAGTTCCTCACGAGCCTGGCGTCCGCCCGCGCCGAACTGCTGCCACAGGCGCGGGCCCAAGGGATCTACACGGACGAGGACGTCTTCGCAATCGTCTCGTGATTGTCGTCCTCGACACTAATGCGATCGTCGCTGCGCTGGTCGCGAAGCGCCTGTGTCACGAAGTCGTGGTGCGCGCCTTGGGGGCCTGCACGGTCGTCACCTCGGCGCCCCTGCTCGAAAAGCTCGAACGGACTCTCCGCGCCAAGTTCGCGCCCGGACCGGCCGAGCGGCGGGTACATTTCGCCGGCGGGCGGTCCCTGAAGATACGTCTATCATTTGAGCGGTGCCTCCCTGCTCACACTCGACGGGGTGCGGCGGGCGCCCAGGCCGCGCAGAAGCTCACCCCGACTCTCGCGCCCACTCCATCACCGCTTCCCAGCGTGGCTTGACGCGAGACATCAACGCCTGGTACTCGGGATCGGCCCTCAGGCTCTCGAAGAAGGCGCCGGTCGCCAGGCTTGGATAGTTGATGAAGCCGAGCCCAACCGCGGCGCCGAGCATGCGGAGCGCAGCGTCGTTGCGCCCGAGCCGCGAGTAGCAGTCCGCCATCGTGAGACAGACGAACTCGTTGGAGACGGCGCGTTCCATCTCGGGCGTCGCCACCCGCGCCGCGCCTTCGGCATCCCCCTCGAGCGCACACTCGATG
>JBQTIE010000060.1:0-14034 GCA_052389315.1 Acidobacteriota bacterium | reverse complement strand
GGCGAGGCGCCCGGATGGCAAGGCGCGACGACCGAGAATACCTGGAGTATTTGAGGAAGGAGCAACGCCGCCAGGCGGGATGCATCGCCGGCCGAATGCCACCGTAATTGTGAAACGCAGTACTTAGCCGCGAGAGCGGACGAGCGGAGGCTCAGTGAGGCTCAGCCGGATGCGGTGTACCAGACCACCGCATCCGGTCATGGCTTGGCCGTGGCCCTCTCGAGATTGCGTCGCGCATCCGTGAGGCCGGGATTCAGGCGAAGGGCCGCTTCCCAGTGCGAGATCGCCTCGGGCAGCCGCCCTTGCGTCGCGAGGGCGATGCCGAGATTGTTGTGGGCTTCCGCGTAGTCCGGCCTGAGCCGGATCGCCTCGCGCAGCGCCACCATCGCGGGCTCGGTGGCGCCCAGCTCGACCATCAGGCTGCCATAGTCGTAGTGCCCTGCCGCGTGTGACGGATCGAGTTCAATCGCACGCCGCAGGTGGGCTGCCGCCTCGCCCAGCACGCCCTTGGTGGCCAGAGCGTTCCCGAGGTTGTGGTGCACGCGAGGCAACCGCTCGTTGATGCTCAGGGCCACGCGGAATGCGTCGATGGCCTGATCCAGCCGGCCCTCGGCCTCGAGCGCCTGTCCCAGGTTGTTGTGCGCATCGACCAGCCGCGGGTTCAAGTCGAGCGCGCGTCGAAACTGCGCAATCGCGTCGGCTCGCCGCCCCACCGACAGCAGCGCATTGCCGAGATTGAAATGCACGCTGGGCGTCGCGGGCCGCTGCGCGATCGCCTGCTCGAAGGTCTCGATGGCTTCGTCCACGCGGCCGGCGGCGCGTAGCGCGGTGCCGAGATTATTGAGCGCCGGCGTGTAGGTCGCGTCGAGTGCCAGCGCCCGGCGATACCGGTCGATGGCCTCGCCGGGCCGGCCGTCTTCCTGGAGCGCGGCGCCCAGGTTGTTCTCCGTGATCGCCCGGCGGGCATCGCCAGAGTGATGCGGGACGAACGAGACACCCGTCATGATCGCGACCGTTACCCCCACGCCCACGAGGCGCCTGCGCGAGGCGGTGGCCCACCAGTGACGAGCCTCGACCAGCGCGGCCCCCGCGAACACCATCGCGATCGGCACCAGCGGGTACCGATAGCGTGCGACGACAAAGAACATGACCACGCTGGCGGCGTAGGCCGCCCCCATCGCATACAGCGGCCACAGGACGCGTCGCTTCGGCCACAAGCCCCAGAGTCCGACAATCGCGAGCGGCACCAGCACACCGAAGTGCCAGACCTGTCCCAGCATGCGAAGCGGCCACGACTGGTCGGCGTAGCTCTCCAGGCTTTCCGTGTCGATGATCTCCACGCGGCTCCAGAGCAGCCGCGCCTTGAGTGCGATCAGCCGAAGCCAGTCGTCTGGCTGCGCGCGGATGTACTCGAGGGTCCGCCTCGTCCAGAAGGCCGAGACCTCGGGCGGCGTCAACGACCGCCCGCTCGCCTGTTCAGCCAGCTCCGTCGCATCGAGGCGCTCGTATTCCGGTGACCCTCGGCCCGCGCGCAAGGCCACGTAGCTGCCATCGGCCGCTGGGTTGTTCCCGATGAAGAGGTTCGACCCGAACTGAAAGGTCGTCACGGAGAAACCGCCGCCGAGCGCATGGTTGCGCGCCGCCACCGGCACCACGAGCACGGCCACCCCCACTGCGAACGACAGCACCGGCAGCAGCCGCTGGCGGGGGCTCGCGCGGCTCCGCCACAGCAGCCAGGCCAGGACCACGGCCATCAGCACGAGGGCGTTTTCACGAGTCAGGCTGAGGGCACCCATCACGAGGCCCAGCCCGACCGCCGCGACGTGGGTCCGATCGGCGGGCCGATCCGCCATCCAGCCGATGAGTGCCAGCGTCACGCAGACCCACAGCACGTCGAGCACCGACTTTTGAATCAGCGCATCGAAGAAGATGGCGGGCGGGTACACGGCCAGCATGAGGCCCGCCGCGAGCCCGGCGCGCCGCGAGACCAGGCGCGAGCCCGCGAACCAAAGCGCCGCGCACGACACGGCGCCCACGACGGCCTGTGCGACGCGCACCAGCACCAGATCGCGACCGAAGAGCGCGTAGAGCGCGCCGAGCCAGTACGGGTACAGCGGCGCCTGATAGAACACGTCCCGACCCAGCCAGTCGCCCGCCGCCAGGGCTCGCGCCCACGCGTCATAGCTCCGCGCGTCGCCCATCAACACGGACAACAGCTGGGTGTCGTGCAGCTGCCAGACGTGCAGCAGTCGCAGCGCGAGCGCCACGATCAGCACCAGGACTCCGTCGCGCGCCATCGTCAGGATCCGCACCGATCCCAACAGTGACTCATCCGGCTCGGTGGCGCGTCGGCGGTTCGACATGCGAGGAGGCTTGTATACTAATCAGCCGAGGGCGTGCGCTGATACCCCGGCGGCCACGCCTTGCTCTCGACCTCGATCATGCCTGCCCGCCGCCTGGCGTGTCTCGTGCTCGGCATCGTCTTGTTGACGCTTGTCGCGTCGGTGGCGCGCGCGCAGGTCAGTCTGCTGGATCTCGACGGTCGCGCCGTGGACCCGCTGGCGCCGACGCCGGGCGTGCGGGCGACGGCCTTCGTGTTCACGACCACCGACTGTCCGATTGCCAATCGGTACGCTCCCGAGGTGCGGCGTCTGTACGAACGTTTCACCACGCGTGGCATCCGCTTCTGGCTCGTGTACGTGAATCCCCGAGAATCGGCCGCCACCGTGCGCGCGCACGCCGAGACCTTCGACTACCCGCTGCCGGTGCTGCTCGACCCACGACACGAGCTGGTCCGGCGCGTCAAGGTGAGCGTGACGCCCGAGGTCGCCGTGATCGATGCCCGCGGCGAGACGGCGTATCGAGGTCGCATCGACGACCGCTACGCCGATTTCGGCGTCGATCGTCCCGTGGCGACCCGACGCGAGTTCGAGGACGCCTTGTCGGCCGTGCTCGCGGGCCGGCCCGTGCCCACCCCGAGCACCCGCGCGGTTGGCTGTTTTCTCGCAGACTTTCGGCCCGTCAGCTTCGCGACCGACGTCGCCCCGATCATCTTCGCCAAGTGCGCGGAGTGCCATCGCCCGACGGGGCCGGCGCCCTTCTCGCTGATCTCGTTCGCCGACGTCAGGCAACGCGCGTCGCAGATCGCGGCCGTCACCGAGCGGCGGTACATGCCTCCGTGGAAGGCGGAGTCGGATGCAGGGTCCTTTGTCGGGCAGAAGCGTCTCAGTGCGGCCGAGATTGCCCTCATTCGACGCTGGGTGGATGAGGGCGCCGTCGAGGGCGACCCACAGGAGCTGCCTCCACTCCCGCAGTTTGCCGACGGATGGCAGCTGGGCACACCAGACCTCGTCGTCAAACCCGAGCCATTCGTGCTCGGGCCCGAACCCACCGACGTCTTTCGCATCTTTGTCATTCGCCTGCCCGTCTCACGGACGAGATTCGTGCGCGGGCTTGAATTCCAGCCCGGCAACCGGGTGGTCCACCATGCCAACATCCGCCTCGATCACACCCCGACCTCCCGACAGCTCGATGACAAGGATTCAGCGCCGGGCTATGACGGGTTGATGGCGCGCACGGCCGTCTATCCGGAGGGCCATTTCCTCGGATGGACGCCCGGACAAGTCGCGCCGCTGGTGGGTGACCGCATGGCGTGGCGGCTCGATCCGGACACGGACCTCGTCGTGCAACTCCACCTGCAGCCGTCGGGCGCCCCCGAGCAGGTGCAGCCCGTCATTGGTCTGTTCTTCGCGAGCGACCTGCCGACCACGACGCCGACGATCCTGAGACTCGGGTCGCAAGGTATCGAAATCCCCCCTGGCGCGAATCAGTACATCGTCAGCGATTCCTACACCCTGCCCGCGTCCGTGGAGCTGCACGCGCTGCAGCCGCACGCGCACTATCGCCTCCGTCACGTCCGGGGTTCCGCCACCCTCCCCGACGGCCGCGATCTCTCGCTCATCCGCATCGACGATTGGGATTTTCGGTGGCAGCACGTCTACCGGTTCGAGGAGCCAATCGTCCTGCCGAAGGGCACTCGGGTGTCCATGCGCTACACGTATGACAACTCGGCCGACAACCCTCGCAATCCTCAGCTCCCGCCCGCGCGCGTCTTCTGGGGTCAACGCTCCATCGACGAAATGGGCGACCTCTGGTTTCAGTTCGTCGCGCCTTCCGATCGCGACCGCGTCGTGCTGACCCGGGAAATCGATCGCAAGATGACCGGGGAGGACGCCGTCGGATACGAGACGATGCTGCGGGCCAATCCTGATGACACCGAGCTGCATGACGACGTGGCGCTGCTGTATCTGAGCATGGGCCGAGCGGCGGAGGCCGTTCGCCACTTTCGGGCGTCGGCGCGCCTCACGCCCGATCAGGCCGCCTCGCACTTCAACCTCGCGACGGCGCTGTCGGTGGAGGGCCTGATCGCCGAAGCGTTGCTGGAGTATCGGGAGGCCCTGCGGCTGAAGCCGGGCTATTCGGCTGCGCACAACAACCTGGCGAGTGTGCTGGCTTCGATCGGCCGGGCCGATGAAGCGATCCCCCACTTCCGGGAGGCGGCGCGCCTGGATTCCAGCAATGTCCAGGCCCACCGCAACCTGGCCTGGTACCTCGCCACCAGTCGCGCTCTCGGCCCGACCGGAGCCAAGGAGGCCGTGGCGGCCGCAGAGCTCGCCGTACGGCTGACCGCCGCCCGCGACCCGCAGGCGCTCGACGCTCTTGCCGCCGCCTACGCCGCCGCCGGCGAGTTCGACCGCGCAGCGCAGACCGCGACACGCGCGCTCACGCTCGTGCAGGATGAGACGCTTGGCCGGGAGATCCGACAGCGACTGGCCCTGTACGAGAGCGGACGCCCGTATCGGCGTCCGTGACTCCAGGCGCGCCGCGCGCGCGTCACGCCACCGGGTGTCCGAGCGCCAGACCCGCGTAGTGCCGGGTGAAAACGGCCGGCCATCCTCCGGTGTGAAGGAACACCACCGTGTCGGATGCGGCGAGCACTCCCTGTCGCACGTGACTGATGAGTGCCGCCATCGCCTTTCCGGTGTAACACGGGTCGAGCAGGATGCCTTCGTGCCGCGCCACAAGCGCGATGGCTTCAAGCGCCGGCCCAGTCGGAATGCCATACCCCTCGCCGACGTGCTCCTGATCGGTGAAGAATTCCTCACGGGCGACACGCTCGTCGGCGCCCAGCCGTTCGGCGGCTTCGGTGGCGACGCGCAGCGCCCGTTCGAGCTTCTCGGCCTCCCCCCCACTGACCGCCACCCCGTGCAGCGCGTACTCGGCCCGGGCGATCTTCGCGCCGAGCGTCAATCCAGCCTGCGTGCCTCGGGATCCACTGGCGTAGTACACGCGGACCGGCCGAAGATCGCGTGCTTGGAGCTGCGCGACCAGCTCGAGGCTGCCCGCGACGTAACCCAAGGCACCGACGCCGCTCGATCCACCGACGGGGATGACATAGGCGTGCCGGCCGCAGGCGGCCTGCTCGGCCACGACCCGCGCCACCACGGGCGCGTCGTCGCCGACCGCGAGTCGAGCGTCGGTTGACGGCACGTAGTGAATCGTCGCGCCGAAGACATGATCCAAGAGCAGGTTGCCCTCGGCAACGGGCTCGGGCACCGTCGTCGTCAGGACGAGCACGCAGTCGAGCCCAGCCGCGCACGCGGCGGCGGCCGTCATACGTGCGTGATTCGACTGCACGCCGCCGGTCGTGATCAGCGTGGTCGCTCCCTGCGCCAGGGCATCGGCGACCAGGAACTCGAGCTTGCGCGCCTTGTTCCCGCCCAAGCCAAACCCGGTCAGATCATCGCGCTTGAAGAAGAGCCGGGGGCACCGGGTCGGCCCGCCGAGCGCCTCGCGGAGCCGAGCCGCTTCGTGGAGCGGTGTCGGCAAGACGGCGAGCGACAGGCGCGGGATGTTCCAGGTGTCCGGGCTTGCGTAGGCCCGGTGGCCCGACGCGCCTCCTCCCGACGGTGACATCAGGACACGGCGGCCAGCTCTTCAGGCGTGGGCTTGGGCGTCGAAAGGCTGACGCCGACCAAGGCGATCACCGAGAGCGCAAAAGCCGGGTACACCGTGGCCATCCCGAACGGATAGCCTCCCGCGGCCCGGGCGTAGATTTCCCAGCCGAGCGTCACCCCCATGCCCGTCGCGATCGATGCGATGCCTCCGGCGCGCGTGACACGCGGCCACAGGAACACGGCGAGCAAGGCCGGTGTGATCGCCGACCCGTACATCGTGTACGCCCAGAGGGCCATCTCGAGGATGGTGGTGAAGAACCTGAGCGCCACGAAGCCCAGCAGGCCGAGGGCGACGACCAGCAGTCGCGTGTAGAGCAGGACTTGGCGATCGCTCGCCTGAGGATTGATCGTTTTCTGGTAGACGTCGCGCATCAAGGCACTCGCCGGCGTCAGCAGGAAGCTGTTGGCCGTCGACACGATGATCGCGGCCGCTCCGCAGATCAAGAGGATCCCGAGGACAGGTGGCAGCAGTGTGCTCGCCACGCGGATGACGATGGCTTCGGAGTCGCCAGTGGACAGGCCCGGAACGGCGGAGCTGCCAAAGACCCCGACCGCCACGATCAGCGTTTCCACGACGATCGTCCCGACGATCCAGAACACCACCGCGAGACGCGCGGTCGCTTCGTCCTTGGCCGAAAAGAACTTCTGATACATGTTGGCTTCCCCCATCAGGAGAAGCATGGTCGGCAGGAACAGGGCCCCGGCGTCGCGCCACGGGTCGAGCGTTCCGAACCACGCTACTTGATCCGCGCGCAGCGTGTCGAAGGACGGTCCCACCCCGCCCGCATGAGCCACCAGGTACCCCACCGCCAGGGCGACACCGAGCAACATGGCCAATCCGTTGCCGACGTCGAGATACGCCACGGACAGCATCCCCGCCAGCGACGTGTAGGCCACACAGAAGGCCATGGTGATCAGGGCCCCTTGAGTCACGTCGATGCCCGCGGCGAGGTTGAGCAGCCTGCCGCCGCCGCGAAACTGGTACGCGGCAATCGTGGTGTACGCGATGACGACCACGAGCGTCCCGAGGATGCGTGCGGCCGTGCCGTAGCGCAGTTCGAGCACGTCGGGCATGGTGTATTTCGCAATACGTCGCACGCGATGCGCGAGAAAGTAGACGACCGCGATGCCAACCCAGGCGCCAGCCGACTGCCAGAGCGCCGGAAAGCCGGCACGATAGCCGAGCCCTGCGCCTCCAAACAGGCTGCCCGACCCGATCCAGGTCGCCAGCAACGTAAAGACGAGCACATGCGCCGGCAGAGTACGCCCGGCCACCAGGAAGTCGTCACCCGTCTTGAGGTGTCGCGACTGATAGAGGCCAAGACCCATGAGCACGGTCAGATACACCAGGATGGCGGTGAGGTACATCGCTGGGGAGTATAGTCGCGGCGCGCGGCGCTCAGCCCACTTCTTCGGTCACGGGCCCGCCTCCACTGACGGTGCCTGCCATTGGCGAGGCTTGTTCAGGCGCCGCCGACGCGCGGCCGTTTGGCGCCCTTGCGATATCCTCCACCGTGATGGCCAGGCCGCTCGACGAGTATCGAAAGAAGCGGGACTTCTCCAAGACCCCGGAGCCCACCGGCGACGCGGCAGGAGCGCTGGCGCGAGGGCCGCTTTTCTTCTGCGTGCAAAAGCATCTGGCCTCGCACCTTCATTACGACCTGCGTCTGGAGTGGAATGGCGTGCTCCTCTCATGGGCCGTTCCCAAGGGTCCCTCGCTCGACCCGACCGACAAGCGCCTCGCGATGCACGTGGAAGACCACCCCGTCGAGTACGGCGCCTTCGAAGGCGTCATCCCCCAAGGCTATGGGGCGGGGATCGTCATGCTCTGGGACCGCGGCACCTGGCAGCCGCAAGTCGCCGATGTCGACGCCGCGCTCAAGAAGGGTGATCTGAAGTTCACCTTGGACGGCTTCAAGCTGAAGGGCTCGTGGGTGCTCGTGCGGACAGGAGGCTATGGATCGCGCGGGGGTCCGCCGGGGCGGAGCTGGCTGCTCATCAAGCACCGCGACGAATGGTCGGGCGCCCTGGACATCACCACCTTCGCGCCGCTGAGTGTGAAAACACCTGATGCCGACCTGGCCGACATCCTTGCGGCCGACCATCCAGAGGTGTGGCGGAATAACCCGCCCGCCAAGACCGGTGACACCGGAGCGATGTTCGAACGGGTGATCTCGCAAGCCTTCGCGATCAAGCTCGAGAACACTGCCGCTCGTGAGAGGGACCAGCCATCACGGCGCGGCACCGTGACCCGGTCGCGAGCGAAGAAACAACAACCCAAGGCACCGCGCACGTCGCGGCGTAAAGGTAGCAAAGACAAAGGGTGAGGGCAGACTAGACCATTGAGCGGGGCCGGGCGGCAGCAGCCTTCGAGCCCGCGACACCGTCAGCGCCCAATAGCGCCTCCAGCTGGCCCGTCGTCAAGCGCGGGACCACCAAATGCAGGACGTTCAATCGATAGAACAGATCTTGGAGGAATCGGCCCTGCCTCACGGCCTGGTACAGGTCTCCGGTGGCCGTGGCGATGATCCGCACCCTCCCGTGGAACGCGGAATCGGGCCGACGCTTCCCTCGAGACTGACCCTCGAGGAAGCGGTGGAGCAACGACTGCTGGCGCAAGGTCATCTGGCCCACGTCATCCAGCAGCAGCGTGCCTTTGCTCGCCGTTTCCAGCGTTCCCCTTGGCGTGGGGTCGGCGGGCAGCCCGCGCGGTCTCGTCCAGCCTTCCAGCTCGCCATCCAGCACGGATTCTGAAAGGACCCCACACTGCACCGTCACCAGCGCAGCCGAGGCGCGCGGGCTCAGTTGGTGAATCAGCGCAGCGATTCGCCGCTTGTGCACACCGTCGCGGGTGTTGAGCACCCTGGCGTTTGTGTGACTGCACAAGACGATGTCCCCGCGCAACCGGTCGAGGGCCTCGGCCGGACGCCGGCCCACGCCCCTGCGGTCTGTCATGTCGCTTCTGGTTGATATCCCTGTGGGCATCCCCGCCCCCCCTCCCGGAGCCGCGCGGCTCGCTCGCCTGGCCGCCGCGCACGAGCGCTGGAGAGTGTCCTCTGTGTGGTAGACGGGTCCACGGCTCGTTTTTCCGCTGCGACGGGCGTCGGGGGCGGGTCGGGTCGGCGGGTCGTCGCCGGTCCGACCCGTGAGACCATCGCATTGGGCGCGGCCGAGGTCATGCCAGCAGGCGGCGGCTGAGAACCGACCAGACGGCGTAAGAGAGCCGCCGCCGATCGTGGCGGGCAATATCGGTCCGCCAGAACCCGCCCTCGACGACTTCGGTCTCCTTGGGAACGGACCCGAGGGGCAACGGCCGCTTCTGTTCCCGCTCGTAGCGGGCCAGGCTGTCTGCCCCTGGAGCGGCGGTGTTGAAGAGCAACACATCCACGGGCCGCCCGATCGTGCCGGCTACCCAGTCGACCGCCTGTGCGGCAGTGAAGCCTCGCATGCCCTCCCCCTCGGTGAGCAGGTTCGCAATGAGGATGATGGGGCCTTTGACCGTTCCAAGGGCTTCTCTGACGCCGGTGACGAGCAGCGTCGGCATCAAGCTCGTGTAGAAACTGCCAGGCCCGATCGTCACGGCATCGAACCCGGCGATGGCGTCGCGGACCTCGGGCAGGATGTGCGCGTCGGGCTCCAGCCACAGGGAACGCACTTCGTGGCCGCTGGCATGGCCGCGATCGACCTCCACCTCGCCCCACTTGATCGACCCATCGGCGTACTCGGCGCACAACATGGCCTGCTCGACGCTGACAGGCCAGAGCTGACCCCGACAGCCGAGCAGCGCACGCAACCCGCCGATCGCGGCCAGAAAGTCCCCGGTGTACTGCTGCATCATCGACAGCAGCAAGTTGCCGCCTGTGTGCCCGGAGAGCCGCGCGTGCTCGATCGTGGGGAGTCGGGAGAGCAGCACGCGGCGTGCTTCGCCCTCGTTGCGGGCCAGCGCCAGCGCGCAGCGGAGGATGTCTCCCGGTGGCAGTACTCCCAGCTCATCACGCAGCTGCCCCGAGCTGCCGCCGCTGTCGAACATCGTGACCACGGCGTTGGCCGACAGCCACGGGTTGCGCTTCAGGCCTCCGAGCAGGCTCGGCAGCCCCGTGCCGCCACCAAAGCACCCGATGGTGATCTCGCGCAAGAGCATGGAGGAGAATTCTATCGCCGACCCGCGCCGTACACCCAACGCCGCGGTTGGAGCACAATGAGGCAGATGGCGAGCACGCGTGCTTCGACACTTCGGCCCCTGGTCGCCGACCTGGAGCGCATCTTCGGGCCTCGTCTCGAGGCCGTCGGCGCGTATGGATGGCAGGCCGAAGGACTCGTCCGGTCGCTTGCGCTCGTTCAGTCGCTCACCCTCACCGACCTCGATGCCTGCGCGGCGCTGGTCACGACCTGGAGGCGAGCCGGTGCGTCGGCACCTCTGCTGTTGACGCGTCGCGACTTCGAACGATCGCTCGATGCGTTCCCGATCGAGTACGGAGAGATTCTGGCCACCTACGAGGCCGTCGCGGGTCCGCGTGCCTTCGACGGGCTTCAAGTGAATCCCGCCGATTTGCGTCGCGCGTGCGAGGTGCAGGCCAAGAGTCTCTTGCTGCACGTGCGGGAGGGCAGGAGCGCGAGGTGTTCCAGGCCATCGCGGATTCCCGGGCGCGACTCGCCGGCGCCCAGACCACGGAGCAGAAGATCCAGGCGGCCAACGAACAGTCCTCGGCGCTCGCGCGACTGCTGGTCGTGGTCGAGAACTATCCGCAGCTCCGGTCGAGCGAAACCTTCGCGCGCTTGATGGATGAACTGGCTGGAACCGAGAACCGCATCGCCGTCGAGCGCATGCGGTACAACGAGCGAGTGCAGGAGTACAACACGGCGCGGCGGCAGTTTCCGAGCAACATCACCGCCGGGGTATTCGGCTTCGACGCCTATCCGTTGTTCGAGGCGCCGGAGGCGGCCAAGGGCGCGCCTAAAGTGGACTTCTCGAGGCCGCCGTCAGGACAATAGCCAGCACCGTGTTGACTGCATGCGAGGTCCAGCACAGGGGACAGGACATGCGCTCTACGCGAAGAAGCCGGTAGCCCAGATACACGCCGAGCGCCACCGCGCTCCATGCAGCCGCCAGATGCCAGAGCCTGAGCGCCGTCGGAAGGCCGAGCACGGCCAGCGCGAGCGTCGCGCCGTAGTACCCCATCCCGATGAGCGAATTGGGTACGCCGAACACACGTGCGCCAGGCGTCTGGATGACGCTGGCACAGCCATCGGCGGACAGCGGGTCGCGCCGGGCTCCGGCGGGCGGCGCGGGCACGATTCCACACCACGCCGGAGGGACCAACCGCGCCCACACGCTGGCAGGCCGATAGGTGGCGAGGGTGAAGGAGGTCGCGATCACCAGCCCGAACGCCGCCAGCAGGCCCACGAGCAGTGGCATCACCCTATTCTGCCTCGTTCCGGAGACGACCGCCTGGGCCGGTTTCACACGAGTTCCAACCTTGCGGGCCCGTTGTGACATCCAACCCTGTGCCAGTGGATGACGTCGCCCTTGCCGCCCAAGGCGATCCGGATGCCTTCGAGCGTGTTTATCGGGCCCATCTGGGCCGTGTGCACAGTCTCGCGCGACGGATGGCGGGGCCGGAGGCGGCCGACGAGGTCACGCAGGACGTGTTCGTCCGCGTGTGGCAGAAGGTGGGGACGTTTCGCGGAGAATCCGCCTTCGCCACCTGGCTGCACCGCCTCGCGGTCAACGTCATCGTCGAGCGTTTTCGGCAGCTCGGGACCGCCCGCGCACGATTCCTGGCCGACGGCCAGGAACAGCTCGAACGGATGCCGTCACGGGTGGAGGTCGGGCGCGGCGACACGCGCATGGATCTCGACCGGGCGATGACGGCGCTGCCTCCCGGAGCACGAGCCGTATTCGTGCTGCACGACGTCGAGGGTTATCGGCATGAAGAGATCGGACGCCTTCTCGACATCTCCGCCGGGACGTCGAAGTCGCAACTGCACCGTGCACGGATGGCAATGCGCGCGCAGTTGAAGGCCGTGAGAAAGCAGGAGGGCGGGACCACGATCCCGCGGAGCACCCTTGAGCATGCACTGGACTGAACGTCTTTCGGAGTACCTGGACGACGAGCTCGAGCCGGCTGATCGAGCGGCGTGTTCGGCGCACGTGGCGACATGCGCGCAGTGCCGCGAGACCCTGGACGAGCTGCGGCACGTCGTGGGCGTCGCGCAAGCGGAAGGGGATCTCGAGCCTGCCGCGGATCTCTGGCCCGGGATTCTCGCGCGGATTGAGGCAAGCCCTCGGTCGGTGGCCCGTGCG
Source organism: Acidobacteriota bacterium (assembly GCA_052389315.1). Lineage (GTDB taxonomy): Bacteria > Acidobacteriota > Vicinamibacteria > Vicinamibacterales > UBA2999 > JACCSI01. Next base: position 1,713 of record JBQTIE010000060.1, on the reverse strand, counting down.
TCAGCACCACGCGGGCAGTGGACCTTCAACCTCGCTCAGCTCGCCCTTGCCGCGTCCTTGCTCGTCGCCGCCACCGCGTCGGCGACTTATGTGGCGGCGCGACGCGGTACCCCGTCGCCGCCGTCTGCTGAACCCATGATTCAGGCGATGGACGAACCGATGCTGGCCGCATCAGCCGACGTGACGGCCGCCAACTTTGCCGATGCTACGTTCGACGAGGCGGTGGCGGACCTGGAACAGGTGCTTGCTGAGGCCAGGTATCGACTGGACCCCCGCACCGTGATCGTCATCGAGCGGAATCTGGCCGTCATCGATGGCGCGATCCGACAGGCTCGCGCCGCGCTGAAACAGGATCCGGCCAACGTGTTCCTCAACGCACATCTCACCGATGCCCGACGGCGGAAGCTGGATCTGTTGCGGCGTGCCACCAACCTGGCGTCGACCGGGGGCGATTGACGCGCGCGCAGACCCGTGGACTGGAGACGACATCATGTGGATGAGACCCGTTACCGCGCTGGCCAGCGTCGTGCTCGCGACGACCACCGTGGCGGCTCAAGACCGGGCGCCGGCGGACGCAGGCACCCAGCAGCCCTCGATCGTGGCCAAGCCGGGCGGCCCTGAGAGCGCCCCAAGAACCGACCAGACCATCGACGTCACGAAGGGCACGCGTCTCGTGCTCAGCAACAACGCGGGCGAGGTCGTGGTCCGATCCTGGGATCGAGATCAGGTGCGCCTCCAGGCTACCCACAGCGACCGCGAGCGTGTGGAGGTACAGAACGCGGACATGACGCTGCGCCTGAGGTCGCGCGCCACGCGCGGCCCGGCCAGCCTCATGGACTATCAGCTCACCGTCCCGCGCTGGATGGCCGTCAACCTGTCGGGCACGTATCTCGAATCGACGATCGAGGGGACCAGCGCAGAGGTCACGGTCGAGACCGTCCACGGCAACATCCGCGTGGTCGGAGGCTCCGGCGCGGTCGTCGTGCGGTCCGTCGAGGGCGCAATCACGGTGGAAAAAGCCTCGGGCCGTGTGCAGGCGACGACGGTCAACGAAGGGATTCGTCTGTCGAACGTCTCGGGAGACATGTCGGCCGAGACCACCAACGGCGACATCGTGATCGAAAACGCCCAGACAACGAGCCTCGACGTGTCCACCGTCAACGGCGACGTGACCTTCAACGGGAGCATGCGGGACGGCGGCGCCTATCGGCTCTCGACGCATAGCGGCGACATCCGCGTCGGCCTGGGCGGCGCCTCCAACGCGACGGTGTTCGTGCGGACCTTCCAGGGCGACTTCTCGTCCGACTTCCCCATTCAACTGCCCGACGGCCAGAGCGCACGCGGGGGAAGCAAGCGCTTCAACTTCACGCTGGGGTCGGGCGCCGCGCGGATCGAACTCCAGTCGTTCAACGGCGACATCTTCCTGGCTCGAGGCACCATCGTCTCGGCAGAGGAGGCGCGACGGGTGAGGCGCCAGGGGCCCAGGCCACCGGTTCCGCCGGCGCCACCGGTTCCGCCGGCGCCGCCAAAGCCGCCGGCGCCGCCAAAGCCCCCCAAAGAACTCGAGCACCTCATGCACGCGCCCTTGGGCCTCGATCTTCAGCCGCCACCCGTCCCGCTCCCGTGGCCAGCCGATCTCCTGCATGATCACGACTGGCCGCCGCGGTTCGCGCCGACGCCCGCGCCGGCTCCGGCCCCGGCTCCGGCTCCGGC
>JBQTIE010000059.1:0-44029 GCA_052389315.1 Acidobacteriota bacterium | reverse complement strand
ATCGCGCTTGGCGGCGTTGCTCCTTCCTCAAATACTCCAGGTATTCTCGGTCGTCGCGCCTTGCCATCCGGGCGCCTCGCCGCCCACGGTGCGTCACCGTAATTGTGAAACGCAGTACTTAGACGATTCATCCCCGCCGAAAGTTGTCCGGGGTCCGGCCCGCTCTTGGCCCGTGTGGCACTGCCGAAGAGAACGCGGCCGCCAGCCCTCGTGTCCGGAGCGGAACACTTCGCCGAAAGCGGGTTCAGCGGTATCCTGCCCATCTACCCCGGCGGGCGGCAGGACGGCAGCCAAGGGCCGGGGACCGGATACCAGAGGGCGCCATGAAACACTCCATCAGTTTGGCGATCGTCGTGCTCTGGGCGACCACGATGCCATCGGCTGATGACCGCCGGCTGAGCGGCGACTACGTGGAGGCCCGAACCGCCGAGATCTTCGCTGGCGGCTGCATCATGAACAGCGAGGCCGAGACCGCCGGCCGCCAGGCGGTGATGGCCTGGCGGGTCGCCACCGGCACGTATCACGGTGTGACGTTGGATGGGCTGGCCGTGGCCGCCGCCATCGCTGCCGACCGCAACCTGGGCATGCGGGAGATGGGCGGCGAGGCACCGTCGCGCGTGAAGGCTGTGGTGAGCGTGGAGGTGGCCGCGGACCCGCGCCAACGCGATGCCCTGGTCGAGCTCGCGCGGGATCTGTCAGGCGGGCTGATCGCCCAGGTCGAGCGCGTCGATGCCGTCGCCGTGCACTTCACGACAACGGCCCAATCGATCGACGTCCGGGCCGGTGACACGCTGCAACTCTCGGTCAAGAAGGAGATGGTGCACGATCCTGCCTGCGGCGCGATGCAGTGGTTCACCCCGTTCTCCCGCCTGCTCACGCAGTCGGCGATGGGCGTGGCCGAGGCTCATTCGTTCTCGGGCGACGGACTGGGCAGCCGATGGAGCGCGCCGTACAAGCGGTCGGCGTTTTGGGGCTCGTTCACGTACTGAGCCCTCCCGCGGTGAGGCGAGCCAACCATCTTCGGCGACGAGCGACGCTCAGGCGAGCGCCGATCCTCGCCGTGGCGGGCGTTTGCATGCTGTTCCCGGCGACCGCCGGTGCTCAACCTGTCGTCACAAGCTTCTCATCGCCACCGCCCGACAGCCTGGCAGCCGGCGTGCGCACGGTGCTCAATACCAACGCGGTGAAGGTGACTATTGCCGCCTCGGTGCTCGAGTTCTGGTGGGTGAGCGCCCTGGCCGCGTCCGGCGCCGACTTATCGGGGTGGGACCACGTGGCGGACGGCGCGCTGGTGGGTGCGTTGCGCCTCGGCGGGCCGTTCAAGGACATCCGCGGAAAGTCCATCAAACCAGGGGTGTACACGTTGAGGCTCGGCCGGCAGCCACAGAACGGCGATCACCTCGGGGCGTCACCCCACCGCGAACACTTGCTGCTCAGCCCGGCTCCAGAGGATACGGATCCGAAAGCTCTCGGTTTCGACGGCCTCGTTGCGCTGTCGAAGCTGACCATCGGCGCCTCTCATCCCGCGGCGCTCATGCTCGACCCGCCGGTCTCGTCTTCCAGCGTCCTGTCGGTCTTCACCACCGAGATGGATCACCGCGGTGTGACGATGGCCGTCAACACGACGAACGGCACGGTCTTGAGATTCGGACTCATCGTGGTTGGACTGATCGAGCAGTGACTGACCGCGCGGTGGTTGGTGCAGTTGGGCGCCGCTCGAGACTCGAAGACCCAGGATCGGAGACCATAAGCCGTGGACCGAACATTCCAAGCCGACGAGGGATGGGTGGGTGAGTTCGACGCCGTGCCGCCCGGATCGTCGCTGAAACGGGTGACACGATGACCCTGGCAGGCAAGGTGGCGATGTTGACCGGCGTGAAGCGCATTGGCGCTGTCGTCGCAGAACGTCTGGCGCAAGGCGGCGCAGACGTGTCGCTTGTCTATAACCGCTCATCGGAGGAGGCCGAGGCCACGGCGACCGCCGTACGGCGGATGGGCCGCCGCGCCATCACGCTGCAAGCAAACCTAGAACACGCCGACGACTGCCGGCGCATCGTGCGCGATACGCTGGCGGAGCTCGGGCGGTTGGACGTGCTCGTCACCATGGCGGGGCTGTACACGAGCACGCCGTTTGCCCAGCTGACCGCGGCGCAGTGGGATGCGCAGATGAACGTCGATCTCCGGTCTGCATTCCTGTGCGCACAGGCGGCCGTGCCGGCGATGCGTCAGGCCGGCGGCGGTCGCATGATCTTCTTCAGTGACTGGCTGACCGCGAGTGGACGACCGCGGTATCCAGGATACGTGGGGTACTACGTCGCCAAAGCCGGTGTGAAAGCGTTGGCTGAAGCCATGGCACTCGAACTAGCCAAGGATCAGATCCTCGTCAACGCCGTCGCACCTGGACCCATCGTCGCGCCGCCCGGCTCGTCTGACGAGGAGCAGAAGGCGGTGGCGGCGTCGACGCCGCTCGGACGCTGGGGTGGCGAAGCGGAAATCGCCAAGGCGGTGATGTTTCTCGTGGAAACGGATTTCGTGACAGGAGAGACGGTTCGCGTGGACGGCGGACGGCATCTGAAATAGCGCGACGTTCGAGCATGGCCTCGACGATCCGAGGGCCATCCTCTGCTCAGTGAGCCAGCCGCAGTCCCTCAGGCGTGACCCTGCCGGCGCGCGCGTCCGCGAGGACGGCTTTCATCGATGCCAGGGCGCCGGTCAGCTCCCGGCGTTCCCGGGCGAAGCAGAGCCGTAGATAGCCCTCGGCGCTCGGCCCGAAGTCCACTCCCGGCACGCAACCGATGCGTCCGTGGGCAATCAGGTATTCGGCCATGCCCCACGACAGGGACGGATTCGACAGGCCGGCTTCGCGGGCCCACTCGGGGTTGATGCGGACGAAGGCGTAGAAGGCGCCATCCGGGGGCGCGCCGCTCAGCACGCCTGAGGCGACGTCGGCGAGGCCGTCGTAGAACAGGTCGCGACGAGCGATCAGCTCGGTACGAAACTCCTCGACGAACGTCTGCCGGCCTTCGAGAGCGCCGATGCCTCCGTATTGCACGAGCGAGTTCACGTTGCTGGTCGTGTAGGCCACGATCTTCACCGCGCGTTCGCGCAGCACCTTGTCGCGGATGGCGAAGTAACCGAGGCGCAGGCCGGTCATGGCGTAGGACTTGCTGAAGGTGTAGAGCGGGATGGTCCGCTCGTACATGTCGGGCAGCGACGCGATGCTCACGTGCTCGCCGCGGAACACGAGGTCTTCATAGGCCTCGTCCGAGAGCACCCAGAGGTTGCGCTCCTGCGCGATGGCAGCGACACGCTCGATGTCCGCCCGCGTGAGCACGCCCCCGGTTGGGTTGTTCGGCGAGTTGAGGTAGATGGCGCGCGTGCGCGGCGTCAGCGCGCGTTCCAGCTCGTCGAGGTCCCATCGCCACCCGAGGTGCTCATGGAGCGGGACCGCCACGGGAACGGCACCCGCCGCGATGGCGATGGCCATCGTCGGCGGCCACTCGGGATCGGGCACGATGACCTCGTCACCGGCTTCGAACAGCGCGTGGAAGGCGGCCCACATGGCGTGCGTCCCGCCGTTGGTCGGCACGACATCGTCGGGGGTTTCGAGAGGGATGCCGTTCTTGCGCTGCAGCTTCTCGGTGAGGAGCTGTCGGAGGCGGGGAACGCCCGTCGTCGGGAGGTAGTGCGTCCGGTTGTCGGCGAGCGCCTTGGCCATCGCCTCCTTCACCGAAGCCGGAGCGTCGAACGAGACATCCCCTTGATCCAGTCGGAACGGGTTGTCGAGAGTGACCATCAGGTCCCGAATCTTGATGATCGCGGACGCCGGAACGGAATCGAAGAAAGCACCCATGTCAGACCGGATGTGTCGAATTGGCCGCGGACGCTTGGGCGCGAGCCGGCGGCGAGACTTCCCGGCCGAGACCCGCGCGCTCGAGGATGGCCGCCAGGGTCTGCGCAGTGCGGCGGAGCGGCAGGTTGCTGATATAGAAGTGGCGAGCACCGAGGTCGAGGAGCGTGCGAATCGTTCTGGCACAGACGGCGGTCGGCTCAGCGCCGGCCTCGAACTCGGCGACCAGTTCCTCGACGGGGACCGGAAGGAACTCGCGGAGCGCTGCGAGCGTCGAGGGATTGGCGCTGCGGTAATAGAACACGCCGAACACTCCGGGAATCGCGAGGCCGCGCCGGTCGGCCTCGCGGAGGAACGCGCCGACTTCTGCGGCTCGATGGTGTGACGCGATCTGGGTCAGGTAGAAATCAGCGCTCGCGCCGTCAGCCAGCAGATACGCCACCTGGCCGGCGGGATCTGCCGCGGGGTTGGCCCACCCTCCCAGCTCGAGACCGGGATGTCGCGACCGGATGTGCTGGCGGAGCTGCCACGCGTGCTCGACACACCGCGTCCTGCCAAGGTGCTTGTCACCGCCGAGCACGACGATCGACTCGAAGCGATGATGAGCGGCCTGATCCGCGTATCCGAGACAGAAGTCCAGCGAGTGCTTGGCGGTAAGAAACGGGACGACGTGGGTACGCGCGACCTCGGCCCCGAGATTGGTGACCAGGTGGCGAAGGTTGTTCTCCTCCTGCGCGCCCACGGCGCTGTCGGTAATCAGGATCCGGACGTGCTGACGGCCGAGAGATCGAATGGCGTGGTAGGTGTCTATCCAGGCGTCGATGCCCGCGGGGGTCTCGAGCTCAGCGCGCGGCGGACGCAGTTCGACCGAGATGGTGGGTGTGGACTGACGGAGCGTCTGGAGGAAAGAAGACAACTGGAAAAGTGCGGGCAGGCAGCACCCGGGCCGCCTGCCTGATGCCGTGCTGTTGGACTATCGCCGATTGTTCAATTTATACCCCGCCGGTGGAGCAAACAGATCGTCGCTCAGCGCGCTTGTCTCGACGCTTTCGACGACCGTGGTCGCCGAGATGTTTCCCATGCGGGCCAGCAGGCCGCCCATGGGGCCTGCCTCGGCTCCGCTCATGCCCATCTTGATCTGGATGTCGGTCTCGTAGGCGATGCCGCCGAGCGCCGCGAACTGCCGATACATCTCGGCCATCGCTTTGGCCTGTCCGGGCGAGCCCTTGGCGGCGCGGGGATCGCCGAAGATCCACCCCTTCTCGACCGCAGACTTGTAGAAGTTGTTGTAGTCGGCCGATCCCGGAGCGCCCTTGACGATCCACACGGGACCGGCAAGCGTGACCATCATCTGCATGTCTTTGCTGCCGCCCATGGCGGCCGGCACGGTGATCTCCATGTCGTAGCCCGTCGCCGAGTGCGCGCCAAACGCCTTGGTCTTGCCGTTGGCCGTGATCGAGGCCTTCATCCCCGACGTATCGACGGACTTCGCAATCTCAGCGCCCATCGCGGCCATGTCCCACACGTCGGCTTCCTTCCGGCGCGAATCGAAGCTGAACATCTTCTGCGCATCGAGGTCGAAGATCGACGTCATGACGCGATCGCCGATCTGAGCGTCGGTGCGCATTTTTGTGCCTTTGATGTAGGTGGTTCCCGCCGACGAGCCCGCCATGCCCAGTCCCTTGCCGCTGGTCGTCATCTTGATGGTGACGTCGGCGTTGGCGGCCGCGGCGACGCCGGCCGCGAGCACGAAAACAAGAAGAACCGTACGAATCATCGAGTGTCCTCCAGGGGGGAACCCCAGGATCGGATGGATGACAAAGTATACAATACGGTCTTATGGCACGCGGGCTCGACGCCCTACCACGCGTCGCCTTCCAAACCACTCCCACCCACGTTGAAGAGTTGGTGCAGCTGCGTCGTGTGCTCGGCCGCGCGCCGCGACTGCTCATCAAGCGTGATGACGTCATTCCGTTCGGATTCGGGGGCAACAAGGTCCGCAAGCTCGAGTACATCGCCGCGCGTGCATTGGCCGACCACGCCGATACGCTGATCACGTGCGGGGGCATCCAGTCGAACCACGCACGCGCGACGGCGGCGGCCGCCGCCAGGCTCGGGATGCGCGCCGTCCTCGTGCTCAACGGCGAGCCACCGGCCGAGCGGCGCGGGAACACCCTGCTCGACGACCTGCTCGGGGCCGAGATTCACTACGTCTCGACCCGTGAGGATCGCGAGTGGCGCATGCGCGCGATCGCGGACGATCTCCGACAGCGCGGCTCGCGCCCGTGCGAGATTCCGCTCGGAGCGTCGACGCCGCTCGGCGCCGTCGGCTTCGTCCGTGCCGTGCAGGAGATCGTCAAGCAGGGGATTCGCCCGGATGCGATCGTCCACGCGAGCTCAACAGGCGGAACCCAGGCCGGACTGATCGCCGGCAGCGCGCTGGCCAAACTGGAGACGCGCGTACTCGGTGTCAGCGCCGATGACCAGGCCGATCGCATCGGCACCGCGGTCGAAGGCATCCTACAGGGCCTGCCGGAGTTGCTGGGCGCGGACGTCTCCTCGAGCCTGCGCGGTCAGGACATCCTGGTGAGTGACGACCAGGTGGGCGAGGGATACGGCGTCCCCACGCCAGCGTCGATCGAGGCGACCGAGCTCGTCGCTCGCCACGAGGGCATCTTCCTCGATCCGACTTACACCGCCAAGGGCATGGCCGGACTCATCAAGCTGATTCGCGACGAGATCTTCGACGAGTCGGAAACGGTGTTGTTCTGGCACACCGGCGGTCTGCCCGGCATCTTCCGCTGACGCACGGCGACGTGCCGGCGCTGGCCGCCAGGCTCTCGCCCAACCGCTCCGTTGTACAGCAGGACGACGACCAGGGCCGCCGTCCCGAGGCCTGCTTACCGCTGCTGGGTCGTCGTCGAGCGCGGCTTGGCGTTCTTGCCGAACTCGTTCGCCCAGTTGAGCATCTCGGCGACGGTGTGAAGCACCGACTCGCGCGCCGCGTAGCCGTGCGCCTCGTTGGGAAGCGTGACGTAGCGCACCGTGGCACCGTGCCCCTTGAGCGCCATGTAAAAGCGCTCGGATTGAATCGGAAAGGTTCCGCTGTTGTCGTCGGCTTCGCCGTGAATGAGCAGGATGGGCTCGTTCACCTTGTGTGCATGGTAGAAGGGCGACATATTGCCGTAGATCTGCGGCACCTCCCAGAACGTGCGCTGCTCGTTCTGGAACCCGAACGGCGTCAGCGTGCGGTTGTAGGCGCCGCTGCGCGCGAGGCCCGCGCGGAAGATGTCGGAATGCGCGAGAAGGTTGGCCGTCATGAATCCGCCGTAGCTATGGCCGCCGACGACGACGCGGTCCCTGTCGGTCACGCCCATGGTGTAGGCCTTGTCGACGGCCGCTTGCGCACTGGCGACGAGCTGCTGCACGTAGGTGTCGTTGGCCGTCTCGCCTGGTCCGACGATCGGCATGGTGGGATCGTCGATGATGGCGTAGCCCTGGGTGAGGAACAACAGGTGCGAAGCGCCGCCGATGGACGTGTAGCGATTCGGCGAGCTGGTGACCTGCCCGGCCGTGTTCGGGTCGGTGAACTCGCGCGGGTAGGCCCACAGGATCGTCGGCAGGCGACCCTGCGCCGGCGTCCAGTTCGGCGGCGTGATGATCGTGGCCGACAGCTCGACGCCGTCCGCACGTTTGTAGGTGACCAACTGCTTCTGCACGCCCTGCAGCTGCGGGGCCGGATCCTGATAGTCGGTCAGTGCACGTCGCGTGTTGGCCTTGAGATCCCGCACATACAGATTCGGCGGCTCGGTGCGTGATTCATAACGCGTGAGGATCGTGGACCCATCGTTGGACAACACGCCAAGAACGGTCTCGTAGCTACGGCCCGTGGTCTGGAACAACCGCTCACCCTTGAGCGTCGTGAGGCTGAGCCGATCGATGAACGGGCGCGCCCCTTCGGGCGACGCGCCGAGGCCCGCAAGGTACACGCCGTCGCCGCTCTGCCTGATGGTCGAGGTGCCTGATGCCTGGTCGGCCCGCAGGGGCGTGCCGGCGTTCTGGTACGAGTCCTCCTGACTGCGATCCCAGAGTTTGCGAGGCGTGGCCCCTGTCTTGTCGATCAGCCACGTGCGCGTCCAGCGTCGAGCACGATCGTTCTCGGTCAGCACCGCGACCCCGCCGTCAGTCCAGGACAGTCCGGCATAGCGGTATTCGGTGCGCGCCAGCTCGACTGGGGCCGCGGTGAACGGCGCGGCAAGGCTCACAATCTTGTCGCGATGCGATACCTGCCGCTTGGGATCGCCGTTGTCGAGAGCCTCGACCCAGACGAGCATGGCCGGGGCGAGCGCCTGCCACTGATACCCTCGCGGGCCGGGCAACACGCCGCCGTTGGGCACCGTGTCGGCGACCGGAAGGTCCGCGACCTTGTGCACCACGCTACCCTTGCGATCCCAGACCTCGACCGTCGACGGAAACGACGCGTAGGGCACGAGCCGTGAGTACGGCCGCCGGACGCGGCTCACGAGCACATAGCTTCCGTTGGGAGACGGGGCGACGGTTTCGAAGATCGCCGGGGCCCCGACAGGCGTGCGCTGGCCCGTCGTCACATCCACGTAGGCGAGCTGGCTCGTGGCGTAGTAGTCGAACAACGCCTCATCGTGGATGCTGGTCAGCAAGTCCTGATAGGTGCGGACAGGCGCCACGCGTCCGCGGTTCTCCTGGATGTTCGGGCCGGCCGGCACAGCCGGCGTTGGCGGCGGTGACCCTCGGCTGGAAACGACAAACGAGCAGAGAATCGTGCCGCCGTCCCCCACCCAGTCGCACGGACTGCCCAGCGCGGCGTTGAGGTGTGCGGCCGTCGCTGCTTTGGCCTGCCCCGTGGCTGTTTCGCCAATCCACAGCTCAATCCCCGTCTCCCGATGCTGGGTGAACGCAAAGCGTTTGCCGTCCTGCGAGAACCCAATCCAGGAGATGGCCGGGTTGGCCGGAAGCGTGACCGGTTTCTCGGACCCGTCCGCGATCGTCTTGAGCGAAACCGCTCGCGCCAGTTGTGCCCGATGGGGTCCGTTGTTGCGCGGGTTGATGCGCCGCCCCGCGAGGCGCAGCATCGGCTGGGAAACCTCCGCTATCGTCGGCATGCTGGCGCGCTGAAGCAGCGCCACGACGTCGCGCGAGGGACTCAACTCCGCGGTGGGAGGCGGCGCGGCGTCCAGGATGTCGACGATGACCTTCGGCGGAAGCTGATAGCCGGTCGCGGCCTGCTGCGACTGGGCGGACACCCAGGCGGCAGCGCCGAACACCGTGACTCCGAAAACGAGGACCTGATAGCGGCGCATGGCGGCACTCCGTTGTGAGAGGGTGTCAAACGTGATTCTAGCCAGCTCCGAAGGCCAAAGTCGATCCGAATGAGACAAGTTTTCGCGAATGGCCGCAGGAGATGGCCTCTCAGTCGTCGCGCCTAACGCGGCGGGCGCCTTCGGGGCCCAAGGCCACCACGGCGGGGGTACTTGCCAGGCGCGGCCTCCACCGGTCGAGACCCCTCGAAGAAGGCGAGCTCGTCCTGTTCGCAGGCACGTCATGAATCACGGTCCGGTGCGGAGAACCGCCCCGAGCCCGGCCAGCCTGCCGGTAGCCCATGCCCAGGCGAAGTTGTGCCCGCCGATGGGACCGAAGGCGTCCAGCAGTTCGCCGCAGAGGAAGAGACCGGGGCATCGGAGGCTCTCGAGGGTCCCGGAATGGACGGCGTCGAGGGCGACGCCGCCTCCCGTCACTTCGGCCTTGCGATAGCCCTCGTCGCCCGTCCACGGGAGCTGATACCTCGTCAGCGCCTGGATCATCGCGAGGCGCTCGGTGCGGCGCAGGCCCGAGGCCAGGCGATCGGCCGGCACCCGCGTTTCTTCCATCAGCCGGACGGCCAGCCTCTGCGGGATGTGGCGGGCCACGATGGACGCCACACGACCCGCGCGTGGGGAGAGGGCGGCTTGCCAGTCCGCCTCGGACAGCGCGCCCCAGTTGACCCGCACGATGGCCGGATCCCCACCCGTTCGACTGCGCACCGCGACGTGCGATACGTCCAGCACGGCCGGTCCGCTGTAGCCTCGATGGGTGAACAGGAATCCTCCTGTCGCCTCCGATCGCTGCCGGCCGGCATGGGCGTTCAACTGGACCGTGAGCGACACGCCGCTCAGGTCGCTGTGCCTCGGAGGATCTTCGGTCAGGGGAGTGAGCGCCGGGTAAGTCTGGTGGACGAGGTGCCCGAGCGTGGCAGCCACCCGCAGGCCGACGCCATCGCTCCCCGTCGCCGGCACCGACAGTCCCCCTGTGGCCAGCACCACCGCCGAGGCCGTGATGGGGCCACTCGGCGTGTGGACCGTCCACGCGTCGCCGGCCGGCTCGAGGTTGGTCATCGCGGTGTCGAAGCGAAACGACACACCGAGTCGCCTCGCGTGTGAGACGAGGGTGTCACGTACCTCGCGGGCGCGATTCGATCGGGGAAACAGCTTCCCCGTCGCCGTCTCGAGCGCCAGCGGGACTCCCAGATCCTCTTCGAAGAACGCACGTTGGCGTGCGAGCGGCCACGATCGCAGCCATCCGCGGAGGATGTGGCGTGGGGAATCGGAGACGAAGCGCTCCAGGGCGGGCTCCGACGGCAGCACGTTGCATCGCCCGCCGCCGCTGATCAGGATTTTCCGACCGCCGTCGGAGGTGCGCTCGATCACGAGGACGGGCCGTGGGCCGCCTGCGGCGAAGATCGCCGCCATCAGCCCGGCAGCCCCGGCGCCGACGATGACGATCATCTGGCGCTGGCCCGACTCATGTGGAGCGACTACTGCACCGCCCGGCTGTAGAAGAGATCGTGCTCTCCGGGCGGCTGGAGGCCAGCTTGCCGCACCGCCAGGGCGATCTGCGCCCAGTGCCGGGTTTCGTGCACGCCGATGTGCAGCAGCAGCTTGCGAGGAGTCATGCGGAACGTGCCGGACGGCAGGGCGAACTCGCGCGGCGTCGACGCCGCGTCGTTGTCGAGTGTCCCCGCGTATCGCCGCAGGGCCTCCCGAACGGTCTCGGCATAGCCGAAGAGGCCGGGCAGGTCACCCGCGCGCACACCGGACGATTCCGGGAGCGTGCGCCCTTCGAGGCGTGCGAGGTGCCGCGCTTCGACCAGGAAGACGTGATCGATCAGCGATTCGACGGTCGGGAATCGCCCACCTGGTTGCAGGCGAATCGACAGCGCCTCAGGATGCTCATCGAGCCATCGGCGCCACTTTGTGCGCTCTTCCTCGGTATAGGCCAGCAACTCGTCGAGCGCCAGCGCAATCAAGGCGTCGGCCCCATTACCTGTGCGACCGTGAGCAGTTCGATCGGTCCGAGGTTCAGCGCCCGGATCCCAGCTTCGATCACCTTCCTGTCGCCGACGACGACGACGGCGAACTTGTCCGGTTGCACGTATCGGAGCGCCGCCTTCTCGACCCCAGCTCCGCCGACCTGCACGACGGCGCGCACGTAGCTCGGGAAGTACTCGTCGGGCAGCGCGTGAACCACCTGTTCTTCCATCTTCCGGGCGAGATCGCCCGTGGTCTCGAACTCGCCGGGAAAGCCGAGCGCGACGTAGTTTTTGGCCTTCTCGATCTCGGCGGCCGGGATCGGCTTCAAAATCCCGGCAAACTCGTTGAAGAACTCTTTCAAGGCCTCCGCGGTTTTGTCCGTCTGCACGCCGGCACGAGCCGAGAACGCACCCGGAGAAATCCGTTCCTCGAAGCCGGAGAAGGCTCCGTACGAATACCCGTGGGTCTCGCGGAGGTTGGTGTTCAGTCGGGACGTGAACGATCCGCCGAGGATCGTGTTGAGCACCTGCAGCGTGGGGTAGTCCGGCGTGGAGCGCGGCGCGCCGATCCACCCGATCCGGATCTGCGACTGGGCTGCTTCGGGCTTGTCGATCAAGTAGATCCGGCGAGCGGTCAACTGGGCGGCCGCGGGAATGGTCGGCACCGGGGAGGCAGCGCCTTCGCCCTTCCAGCTGCCGAACGCGCGTTCCAGCAGGGGCACGATCGTCGCCGCCGTCACGTCTCCGACCGCAAGCACGGTGGCGTGCTCGGGCCGATAGTACCGGCGGTGGAACTCGCGCAGGTCGTCGGTCGTCAGCGCCCGCAGCTCCGCGGCGCCCCCTGATGCCGTCGTCCCGTACCGATGCTTGTCACCAAACACGAGGCGCGGGAACGCGATCTCGATGATCGACGCCGGGTCGTCTCGTGCCTGCAGCAGCCGAGTGAGCCGCTCCTTGCGGAGCCGCTCGAGTTCCTCGGTCGGGAACTGCGGGCGCAAGACCACGTCGGCGATGAGCGGCATCGCGTCGGCGAGCCGGGCGACCGGCGCCGACATTCGCACGGCGGATGCGTCGAAGGTGCTCGTCGTGCCGAGCTGGGCGCCGAGGAACTCGACGGCATCGGCGAGCTCGAGCGCGTTGCGGGTGCCGGCGCCCTCGCTCAGCATGGCCGCCGTCATGCTGCCGACGCCATACTTCCCGGAGGGGTCGGCGCCGCTGCCAGCACGGATCACCACGTTGATCTGGGCGATCGGCACTTCGTGCTGCTCGACGATCCAGACGGCCAGACCGTTCGAGAGGCTGAGCTTCTGGATCGGCGGCAACTTGAGCGCCGGCGGGGCGCCGGGTTTGGGCGGGCTCGTGCGATCAGGCGACTGCGCCTGGGCCGCCGTCCCGCCCATCGCCATCAGGACCAGGAGGGCCGGGACGACGACGCTGACCATCGTCGACCGTTGAACCGGAATCATGGTTTGCCCTCCGGGAGCACCGAGAGTTCGACGCGGCGATGCTTCGGCAGATAGAAGGAAACGGCCGACGGTATGTCCGTGGCGCTCAAGGCGTGGTACCGGCCGAGATCCTCCTGAAAGTAGTCTGGGGTGCCGGTGCGCGTGTAATACGCGTTCAGCTGGTCGGCCTTTCCGCCAAACCCGCCGACGCGTTCCATCTGCCGATAGAACCCCGCTTCGATCTGGTTGAGCGTTCGCGTCATCTCCCGGACATCGGGAGGCGTGGCCCGCAAGGCGTCCAGCTCTTCGTCGATGACACGGCGGAGCTCCTCGATCGTGTGACCGGGTCTTGCCGTGGCGCTGATCACGAACACGCTCCCGAGCGCCTGGGACTGCTGAAAGGCGTTGACGTCCTGTGCGATCTGCAAGTCATAGACGAGCCGCCGGTACAGCCGGGCATTCTTGCCGCCCGTCAACAGGCCCGCGACGACATCCATCGCCGCATCGCCGGGCGCGAAGACCGGCGGGGTGTGCCACGCCAGATAGATTCGCGGCAGCTGCACCCGATCGGTCATCGTGTGCACCTTGACCGTGTCGAGCGACGCCGCAGGCGGGGCGATGGGCGGCACCATCGGCCCGCGCGGAATCTCGCTGAACCACTTTTCGACGAGTCGCCGCGTTTCAGGCACGTCGAGGTCGCCGGCGATGACCAGGCTCGCGTTGTTCGGCGCGTAGTAGGTCTTGAAGAACTCGACGACATCCTGGTGGCTGGCCGACGACAGATCTTCCATCGAGCCGATGGTCGGCCAGCTGTACGGATGGTCTTTCGGGAAGAGGAGGCTGAAGAGTTCGAGGAACGCGCGGCCGTAGGGCCGATTCTCGTAGTTTTGACGACGTTCGTTCTTGACGACGTCGCGTTGGCCGTCCACTCGCGAGGGGCTCATGGTCTCGAGCAGGTAGCCCATGCGATCGGATTCGAGAAACAGCGCCAGGTCCAGGGCGTTGGCGGGGATGTCGATGAAGTAGTTGGTCCGATCCGGCGTCGTCGAGCCGTTGTTGTTACCGCCAGCGCCCTCGAGCCAGACGTCGAACGCCCCTTCCGGCACGTGCTGAGAGCCCTCGAACATCAGGTGCTCGAAGAGGTGCGCGAATCCTGTGCGCCCCGGCTTCTCGTTCGCCGACCCGACGTGATACCAGACGTTCACCGCCACCACCGGGACGCTGGCGTCGCGATGGAGGATGACGTGCAGGCCATTGGCCAGCGTGAATTCGGTGTACGGCACGCTCAGGACCGGTTCGCGAGCCGTGGTCGGGGCCTGCGCCTGAACGGGCGCCCACCCGAGCGGCAGGGCGAGCATCAGGCTGATGAAGAAGGGGCCGGGCTTGTTTGACAAAACTGCGTACCTCGGCAAGCAAGAGTTACGTCTGGTTGGCCACACTGCGTGCCACCGTGGATTCTACGTGAGCCGGTCGCCCGGTCCATAGGGCGATGCAGCTCGATTGGGATTTCCAGGGACCAGAGCGGTGACGCGCCACCCGTCCGGGCGCTTCTGCTAAACTTCCCCTTTTGTCCGTAGTCACAGGGAGACAGCCAGAATGCCAGGAACTTCTATCACCGTTGCGCACGGCGACGGCATTGGCCCGGAGATCATGAACGCGACGCTCCACATCCTCAAAGAGGCGGGAGCAAGGCTCGACATCGAAACCATCGACATCGGCGAGCAGGTCTATTTGAAAGGCAACTCCGCCGGCATCGAGCCCAGTGCCTGGGAGTCGCTCCGGCGGACCAAGGTGTTCCTGAAGGCACCCATCACGACGCCCCAGGGCGGCGGCTACAAGAGCCTCAACGTCACGACGCGCAAGATGCTCGGCCTCTACGCCAACGTGCGTCCTGCGGTGTCCTACGCGCCGTATGTCGCCACAAAACACCCCAAGCAGAACCTCGTGATCGTGCGCGAGAACGAGGAGGACACCTACGCTGGCATCGAGCACCAGCACACCTTCGACGTCGTCCAGTGCCTGAAGCTCATCTCTCGTCCTGGCTCGGAGAAGATCGTGCGCTACGCCTTCGAGTACGCGCGGCGCAACAATCGCAAGAAAGTGACGTGCTTCACGAAGGACAACATCATGAAGGCCAGCGATGGCCTGTTCCACAAGGTGTTCGACGAGATCGCGGCCGAATACACGGACATCGAGAACGAGCACTGGATCGTGGACATCGGTGCCGCCAAGATGGCCGACACGCCCGAGCTCTTCGACGTGCTCGTGATGCCGAATCTGTACGGAGACATTCTGTCGGACGTGGCCGCCCAGATTGCCGGATCCGTCGGCCTGGCCGGCTCCGCCAATATCGGCGAGGGCGCCGCGATGTTCGAAGCCATCCACGGCTCGGCGCCTCGTCGGGCGGGTCAGAACCTCGCCAACCCCTCGGGCCTGTTGCTGGGGGCGGTGATGATGCTCGTGCACATCGACCAGACCGACGTGGCCGAGCACGTGCACAACGCCTGGCTCAAGACCATCGAGGACGGCGTGCACACCTACGACATCTTCAAGCCCGACGTGTCCAAGCAAAAGGTGGGCACGAAGGAGTTCGCAGACGCCGTGGCCGCACGCTTGGGAAAGAGGCCGGAGGAGCTGGCTGCGGTGACCTATAAGGCGGGCGCCAGGGGCGAGCAGGCCCCCTACGTGTACAAGCGGCGGGTGTCGAAACGCGAACTCGTGGGTCAGGACATCTTCGTCTTCTTCATCCCCGGCTCGTCGAACGACCTGGCGGCGCAGTTGGCACCCGTAGCCACGGCGCTCGGGCTCAATCTGCTGATGATCAGCAATCGCGGTGTGAAGGTGTGGCCCGACCCGATGCCCGAGACCAAGTACGTGGATGTGTGGCGCTGCCGCTTCATGAAGCCAGACCAGACGCCCGTCACCTTTGCGCAGATGCTCGAGTTGCTGCAGAAGCTGTCGGCGGGCGGCGTGGACATCGTCAAGATGGAAGGGCTCTACACCTTCGACGGCGAACGCGGGTTCTCGCTGGGACAGGGACAGTAAGGGCGCGGACGCCCGCTCCGGGAGGACGCGATGTCGGATCGGCCGCTCGTCGCCGTGATCATGGGGTCGACGTCGGACTGGGACACCATGTCCCATGCGGCAGCGATGCTCGAGCGGCTCGGAGTGGCCTTCGAGAAGCACGTGGTGTCCGCGCACCGGACGCCCGCGTGGATGGCGGAGTTCGCGCAGGGGGCCGAGGCGCGCGGCATCGAGGTGATCATCGCGGGCGCCGGCGGCGCCGCCCACCTGCCAGGCATGACGGCGGCGCATACCGTGCTGCCGGTGCTGGGCGTGCCCGTGCAGAGCTCGACGCTCAACGGGCTCGATTCGCTGCTCTCGATCGTCCAGATGCCGGGCGGAGTCCCGGTCGGTACGCTCGCCATCGGGAAAGCCGGCGCGACCAACGCGGGGTTGCTCGCCGCCAGCATCCTGGCGCTGTCGCGACCCGAGCTACGCGAGCGCATGCGCGCCTTCCGGGAGGAGCAGACCTCGAAGGTTCGGGAGGATCGGTTGCCGTGACCGGGGTGATCCTGCCCGGGTCCACAATCGGCGTTCTGGGCAGCGGCCAGCTCGGGCGCATGATGGCGATCGAAGCACGGCGGATGGGCTACCGCGTCCACACGCTGTCGCCAGACGACGACACTCCGACCGGGCAGATCGCCGACCTCGAGATTACCGCTTCCTACGAGGACCTCGACGCCATCCGTGCGTTTGCGAAGGGCGTCCACGTCGTGACGTTCGAGTTCGAGAACGTGTCCACGGAGGCGGCCGCCGCGGCCGCCGAGTTCGCGCCGGTGCGCCCCAGCGGCAGCGCGTTACACATCACCCAGCAACGCGGACGTGAAAAGGCGTTTCTGGCCGACCACGGCGTGCCCACGACGCCGTGCGCGACGGTGCAGTCCGTCGACGAGCTGGCGATCGTGCTCGGGCGCATCGGGCTGCCGGCCATCCTCAAGACCGCCGCCTTCGGCTATGACGGCAAGGGCCAGCATCGCCTGAACACGATCGAGGATGCCGAGCGGGTCTGGAGCCTCATCGGACACCAGGAGGCCGTCGTCGAGAGGGTCGTGGATTTCCGCATGGAGCTTTCCGTGGTCGGCGTGCGCGGGCTGGACGGCGGCTTCGCTCATTTCGGCACCATCGAAAACACCCACCGACAGCACATCCTCGACGTCTCGATCGCCCCCGCGCGTGTGCCTGATGCCGTGACTCGCGAGGCGGTGGCCTTGACCCAGCGGATCGCGGACCGGTTGACGTTTGTCGGCGTGCTCTGCGTCGAGTTCTTCCTGACGCGCGACGACCGCCTCCTGGTCAACGAGATTGCTCCGCGTCCACACAACTCAGGACATCTGACCCTCGACGCGTTCGTCACGAGCCAATTCGAACAGCAGGTGCGGGCCGTCTGCGGGTTGCCGTTGGGATCCACGACTCAGCGCTGGCCCGCCGCCATGGTGAACCTGCTGGGCGATCTGTGGGCGAGGGGTGAACCCGATTGGAGCAGCGCGCTGGCGTTGCCCGACGTCAAGCTGCACCTCTACGGCAAGACCGCACCTCGCCCCGGTCGAAAGATGGGGCACTTCACGGCCCTGGCGGAGACCGTGGATCAGGCGGCGGAGCGAGCGCTGGCAGCGCGCCACATGATCAGCTGACCGCGCGCGCCGGCGGCTCCGGCACCAGCGTGACGCGCGACGTTGGAGGGCCGGGGAGCAACGGCAGGGGCTGACCTGACAGCCAGGCGCGGTGCTGATCGCCATAGTGCGGCGAGAGCGGATGACCGCTCTGGCCGGTCGGCATGTGCAACAGCCCCTCCTCTTCCCGTCCCGGTGAGACCACCAGCCGCTCGGAAGGTCCGGCGCGCGGCGAGTGCGCACGCGGCGCATAGATGTCGCCGGGGAGCGGTTCGACCGGCATGTTCAGCCAGCGGCCGGCCAGCGGGACCGCACCGCCGAGCGGATGAACCACGAGCGCCCGGTTGAACTCGCCCCACGTGCGATCCGCCAGCCGGCCGCCGTCGGCCGTCAGCTCGGCAATCGTGGTATCCACGGCGGCCAGCAACTGTGCCTGCCACGAGGCGATCGCTGGACCGAGCAAATGCGCCGGCCGCTCGGTGACGAGTTGCCACAATGGACCTTCCGAGCGCAGGGTCCGCGTGTAGTCGAACTCCGGATCCGCGCGCCGGGCCGGCGCCGTCAGCGCGGCAAACACCAGCCGTGACAGCGTCGAGCGAAACGATCGGACCAGGCGATACGCCACCGATGACGGATCGGCGCGGCCGGTCCACGTCATCTCCACCAACCGGCGGAACTCGGCGCGCCGCGCGTCGGCCTGCAACGCATCGGGGGTCAAGACGTCGAGGACGAGCCGCCGCCAGCGCTCGTGAAACAACGCGCTGTCGTCGAGCTGCACGGCGAGCATGTCGGCGGTGGTCGCGCGATCGATCGCCCTCAGGCGATCGCGAATCACCCGCGCACGAATCCCGTCCGCGTATCCGCCCTCGCCGAGAACGGCCAGCGTGTCACCTTCGACGACGGGCGCGTTGGCCGTCCACAGGCGCCCCGCCGATGGATCGACCATCCGGGGGAACGCAGCGGCCGCCAGGTATCCCTCCCAGCGGCGACGGCCGTCCGCCCACGACGTCGGCTGCGAACCGTCGAACCCGACCCGTCGCGGGATGGGCCCCGCGATGGTCCAGCCGACGCGACCCGCAAGGTCGCCAGCGACGAAGTTCTGGGCGGGAATCCCAATGCCGGCCGCCACGTGCAGCGCTTCCTCCAGCGAACGCGCGCGCTCCGGTGCCGTGATGTCGCTGGCGAGCACGCCCTCGTCGTGGGCCACCCAGCGTTGCGCGATCTCCCGCCCGGCGTGATCGCGTCGCACGATCGGGCCCCAGATGCTCCAACGAACCTGATGCGCCACGGTGTGCCCGGACGAGACCCCGATCGGCTCGTCGAAGGTGTCGATGGCGCGCGAACCGTGCGGCGTCAGATAGCGACCAGGTTCACGCGGATCCGGCTCGAGCACGATCAGGTCGCTCCAGTCGCCTCCCGTGTTGGTAAACCCCCAGGCGACGAAACCATTGCTTCCGACGACGAGACTTGGCAAACCGGGAAGCGTCACGCCCGCCAGCCGCATCCGTTGTGCAGGATCCACCGGGTCGGGGAAGTTCAACGACGCGCGGTACCAAATGTTCGGTACGTTGATGGCCAGGTGCATGTCGTTGGCGACCAGGGCTGCGCCGCTTGCCGTATGCGTCCCGGCCACGGCCCAGTTGTTGCTGCCAAGGCCGGCGGCCTCCTCGCTCGTCAGACACGGGCTCCAGGGAGTCGCCGATCGACACGTCTCTCCCGAGACTCGCAGGTGTGCCGCGGCGTCGCCAGGTGGGGCCGAGACGTGGGGCGCTTGTCGAAGGTCGGCGACGTCGGCGGAAGGAATCGCAGGGCGGGTGAAGCGGCCACCCGTCACCGGCGCGTCCCACTCGGACCCTCGCGCGGTGAGAAAATCGTACATCGCCGCAGGCATCGTCTCGGCCAGTGTCCCGAAGGTGGCTTCGAACTGAGCCTGGCGCCCCTGCAGCGTGTTGAACATCGCGAGGACGGTCAGGATCGAGTCTTCGGGCATCCAGGGAGTTGGCTCGGTCCGAAGCAGGAAGTACTCGATGGGCGGCGTCGTCAAGGCGTCAAGGCCCGCGTTGACGCCGCCCGCGTAGGCGTCCAGCACGGACCGGTAGTGCGGGGAGGCCTGAGCAAGCGCGCGGCGGCTCACGGCACGGAACCGATGGATCCGCATGGTCTTGTCCGCGTCGATGGCTCGAGACCCCACGAGGGCGGCCAGTTCGCCGGCGGCCTGGCGGCGCTGCAGGTCCATCTGGAAGAAGCGATCCTGCGCGTGCAGGAACCCGAGCGCCCGAGCGGCGTCCAGCCGCGAGGCGGCGGTGACCACGGGCACGCCAAACGCGTCGCGATCCACGGTGACCGGACCCTCGAGGCCGGCGATCGGGACCGTCCCGGCCATGATCGGCAGGCTGCCAACGAGGCGCTGGCGCACGAGGACGCCGCCGCCGATCACGGCTGCGATCAACAGCCCGACGACACCCAAAGACCACCGCCCAAGCCGGCGGGTCCAACGAGCCATGCCTGCCATTCTATCGACCCACTTTGGCGCAAGGAGCGGATCGCGCGCCGTGGCGTGGTC
Source organism: Acidobacteriota bacterium (assembly GCA_052389315.1). Lineage (GTDB taxonomy): Bacteria > Acidobacteriota > Vicinamibacteria > Vicinamibacterales > UBA2999 > JACCSI01. The sequence continues at coordinate 24,177 of JBQTIE010000059.1, read as the reverse complement.
AGGATAGGGTTGGGGCATGATTGCAGAACAGGCAGGTCATGGGCGAGAAGCGCGTCGGGTCCTGAGCGGGGCATCAGGTGCGTCGGATGCGGCGGCAGCCGTGCACGGTGCACCGCCTGCGGAGGTGCGGCTCGTGGGAACGAGGGCGGAGGATGAGCGGCGCTGGGAGGCGCTGATCCGGCGGGATCGGACGGCCGATGGCACGTTCGTCTACGGCGTGTCGAGCACCGGCGTGTTCTGTCGCCCTTCGTGTCCCAGTCGTCGTCCGAAGCGAGACCGGGTGAGCTATTTCACGTCGCCGGCGGAGGCTCAGCAGGCGGGGTTTCGCGCGTGCCGGCGGTGTCGGCCCAACGAGCCCCGCGGCCTTCGACGGGCGGACGATGCGATCGATCGCGTTGCGCGCTATCTGATCGAGCACGCCGATGAATCCATGTCGCTGGCGAGGCTGGGGCGGATGGCGGGGGTGAGCCCCTCTCACCTGCAGCGGCGATTCAAGGTCGTCTTGGGCGTCTCACCACGGCAGTTTCAGGCTGCGCGGCGCGCCGATCGGTTTCGGCGGGAGCTGCGTCGCGGCCTCGATGTGACGGGGGCGCTGTACGAAGCGGGCTACGGATCGCCGAGCCGGGTGTACGAGGCCTCTCCAACGGGTCCGGGTATGTCTCCTGCCACCTATCGTCGTGGTGGTGCCGGTGCCGAGATCGGGTTCACGGTCGTGCGTTGCGAGCTCGGATGGCTGCTCGTCGCGGCAACGCCGGCCGGCGTCTGTTCGGTGAAGTTGGGCGACTCGGCGGCGGCGCTCGAAGAGGACCTGCGGCAGGAGTTTTTTGCCGCTCGATTGTCTCGACGGCAGGAAGTGCGCGCCGACTGGCTCGACGCGATCGTGGCGGCGCTGTCGGGATCGCCGGCGGCAGCCACCCTGCCGCTCGACGTGAGGGGGACGGCGTTTCAGTGGCGAGTCTGGCGAGCCCTGCAGGCGATTCCGCGGGGCGAGACGCGGTCGTACGCTGAAGTGGCGCGGGCCATCGGGCACCGATCGGCGGCACGTGCGGTCGCGCGCGCGTGTTCCGCCAACCCCGTCTGTGTTGTCGTGCCCTGTCATCGTGTGGTGCCGAAGGATGGTGGATCGGGCGGCTATCGCTGGGGCGTCGATCGCAAGCAACGCCTGCTCGAGCAGGAGGCGAAGGCGGCGCAACGGGCGCGCCGAACGCACCGAGACGCTGCGCACTCGAAGTAGAATCGCGTGAGTGCGAGCTCAGTACGGCGTTTCGCCTTGGATCGACGAGTTTCCTCGGAAGAAACGGCCTGACTTCCCGCGTTATCGAGGATCCGCCACGTATCCGGTGGCCATCATCGGCGGCGGCCTGACTGGATGCTGCACGGCCTACGCGTTTGCCGCTGCCGGCATCGGCGTCGCGGTATTCGAGGCCGACCGTCTTGGCAGCGGCGGAGGCGGCCGCGGTCCGGGAGTCTTTCAAGGCGAAGCCGCCTCTCAATATCGTGTCGTCGAGGCGCGACTCGGCCGCCGTGGCGCCCGCGCGACCTTCGAGCTGTCGCGCCGGGCCGTGCTCGATCTGGCGGCCACCGTGCGCCGGCTCGGGATCAAGGGGCGCGTCGACACGCACGACGCGGCACGGCTGCTGGCCTCTTATGCCTCCGAGGAGAAGCCGTTTCGCAGGGAGTTCGACAGCCGGATCGCGGCAGGGCTCGACGCCATGTGGCTCAAGTCCGCGGCGGCCGTTCGCGAGAGCGGTGTCGAAAACGCCCGCGCCGGCGTGAGGTTTCGCGACTGGGGACAAGGCGATCCCTATCGCCTGATCCTGGGCTTCGCCAACGCGGCGGCCGCACGCGGCGCGGCGTTCTTCGCGCGCTCGCCGGTGACGCGGGTCAAGATGCAGCGCAAGGGCGTCGCGCTCCAGGTCAACGGCCAATCGGTGTCGGCCGAAACCGTGGTGGTGTGCACCGGGGTGCCAACGGCGCTCTATCGGCCTCTGATACGGCACGTGAAGCTGACCGATCGCTATATCGCGCTGACCGAGCACCTTTCCTCCGCGATCCGCAAACTGGCGCCGGCGCGGACGCGTGTTCTGGCCGATGCCGACGATCCGCCGCACGTCGTTCGTTGGACGGATGATGGGCGTGTGCTGATTGCCGGCGCGGACCAGGCGCCCACCGCTCAGCGCGTGCGCGACAAAGTGCTCGCGCAGCGAACAGGCCAGCTGATGTACGAGCTGTCGCGGCTCTATCCTGGTATCTCCGGCGCCCGCCCGGCGTACGGCTGGCACCTGCCGCTGGCGACGGCGGCCGACGGGCTGATGCTGGCGGGGCCGCACCGCAATTACCCGCATCATCTGTTCGCGTGGGCGACACGACACGATCCAGCGCAGGCATATCTCGCCAGCCGAATCCTGTTGCGCCACTATCAACAGGCGCCGGATCGGGAAGACCTCTATTTCGCCTTCACGCGCGGCTGAGAGCCGACTGCTCGACCCCCCTCGCCCACACCGAAGCCCGTAGAAGCGAGGCGGCGGTTTCTTCCAGGCTCTGAGGCAGAGCTTCACCAGGCGCCTGGGACGAGTCCAGGGACGCGGGAGCCCCCAACCTCCCCAGACACGTTCTATGGCCTGAGGCGTAACGAATGAAGCAAGTGTTTCGACCGGCCATAGAAGATGTCCGCCCCGCCAGAGGCGGGGCACACGACATCGTGGACGCCAGCGAAGCGGAGCCGACGCGTCTCTCCTCGAGGGTTCTTCGGGCGGAGCTTCGCTGGCGGTCTATACTCGAACTCTGGGAGTGGTCATTTCCCCATGGGAGTGTGTTGAATGATTCGGGTGATGTTCGGGCTTCTGCTGACCCTTGGATTCGCTGCGCCGGCGCTGGCGCAGTCTCAGGCCATCAACGGCACCATCGAAGGCACCATCGTGGATGCCCAGGCGGCGGTACTGCCTGGTGTAACGGTGACGGTCTCCAATCTTGACACGGGCGATGTGCGCGTGGTCGTCACGGGCGACCGGGGTTTCTACCGCGCGCCCCTCCTGTCGCTGGGTACGTACCGTGTGCAGGCGGAGCTGCAGGGATTTCGGACCTACGAGCAGCGGGGCATCGTCCTGTCGGCCGGCCGAACCGCGGTGATCAACATCCGCCTCGAGGTGGGCGCCGTTCAGGAGACCGTGACGGTGACGAGCGCCGCGCAAATCGTCGAGTCCGGGAAATTCGAAATGGGCCGCACGCTGACCGAGGCCGAAGTCAAGACCTTGCCGCTCACCTCCCGCAATCCGTACAACTTCGCCCTCCTGCAACCGGGCGTGGTCGGCTTCGAGACACAGGAGTTCGGCGTCCCACGCCTGACGGCCAACGGCGCGTTGCTCCGAATCAACTACCAGATCGACGGCAGCAACAACACGCAGAAGGACCGGGCGGGGCTGCGGCAGATGCCGATGTCGGAAGTGATGATTCGCGAGGTGAAAATCGTCACGACCGGCTACGCGCCGGAGTTCGGCCAGACGATGGGCCTGATCTTCAACGCGATCACTCCATCCGGCACCAACACGTACAAGGGTCAGGGGAGCTACCGTCTGCAGCGGCGCCCCTTTGCGGCGTATCCCTTCTTCACCCAGACGCGGACGTCGAAGCCGCCGACGGAGGTCAACCTGTTCACGTTCGACATCGGGGGCCCTGTCAAGCGTGACCGCACACACTTCTTCGCGGGCTACGAGCACACCGAACGCGACCTGTCCGGTGGCCGAGTGATCACCATCACGCCCGCCAATCAGGCGCGGCTGGGGCTCAACGAGCCCGGGTTCATGCCGGCGGCCCTCAACACCGAGTTTGCGATTGGCAAGGTGGAACACCAGATCAGCCAGGGCAACCGCCTGTCGGTGCGATACATCCTCTTCGACAACTTTATCGTGAACAACGTCGGCGGCGGCCTGACGTCGGTGCAGCGTGCGACGGACTTCTCCGATCGTCAGCATTCGACCGCGGCGCAGCTCATTTCGACGATGGGCACGAACCGCTTGAACGAGTTGCGCGTCCAATATGCCACGCGCTCACAGGGCCGCGTGCCCGGCTCTCAAGCGGGCACGGGCCCGGCGGTGAACATCTCGGGCGTGGCGAATCTTGGTGCGCCGATCAACGGAGCGAGTGATGCCGGATTCGCCTTCTCGCAGAACGTGCTGCAGGTCAACGACAACTTCACCTACCTGCGCGGCGCGCACGCCTTCAAGTTCGGCGCTGATATCCAGAAAGTGGACGACACGCGCACCCAGACGGCGTTCCAGAGCTACACGTTCCCGAGCGTCGACGCGTACCTCGCCGCGCGCAGCGGGGCCAATCCGCGGTCGTATTCGAGCTTCGTGCAGTACTTCGGGGAGACCGGGCTCGAGTACAACTCGAATCTGTACGGCTTCTTCGTGCAGGACGACTGGAGCCTGTCGCCGAACCTGAAGGTGCTCTACGGGCTGCGCTATGATGTGTTCGACGTTCCTCGAGCCAACGGCAGCGCGCCGTTCGAGGCGTCTCGCGATTTTCGTGTGGACAAGAACAACTGGGGCCCGCGTGTCGGCGCGGTCTGGACTGTCGGCAGCGACCAGCGGACCTTGGTGCGCGCCAACAGCGGCCTGATGTACGACCAGGTACTGCTGGCGATGTACGAGCAGGCGCTCACGGCCGACGGCACCAACCGCCGGGCGTCGGCCTCCTTCCAACCGGCGACGGCCGGATCGCCGGCGTTTCCCAACGTGCTGTCGAGCGGATCGGGGGCGCAGCCCAACACCCTGACGACGGTTGACCCCGACTTCGAAGTCGCCAGGACGTGGCAGAGCAACATCCAGCTCGAACGCCAAGTGGGCCGCGACTACTCGGTGGCCATCGGCGCGTCCTACTCGCGCGGATCGGCGCTTCCGGTGATCACCAACATCAACCCGATCAACCCGGTTGGGGCGCTGCCGGATGGACGCCCGATCTTCAGCACGGCCGTGAATGCAGGCACGAGAAGGGACTCTCGCTACAACGTCATCAACATGGTGCAGTCGATTGGCGAGGGCGACTACAAGAACATGACGCTGCAGTTCACAAGGCGCGCGAGCGACGGCATCCAGTTCGACTTCGCGTACACGCTCGGCAAGAGCGAGGACAACGCGCCCATCACCGGCGTGCTGTCGGTGCAGGGTGATGCGGGCCGGTCGGATCCGACGGACCTGGAGCGCGACCGCGGTCCGAACATTCTCGATCAGCGCCACACTTTCGTCGGCAGCATCGTCGCGATGCCACGCTACGAAGGCGACAATCGCGTGGTGGCCGGGCTGGTGAACGGGACCGTGGTCGGCGCCGCCATGCAGTTCGCCAGCGGCATCCCGGTCAACCTCCGCAGCAACCTGGAGTTGAACAACGATGGCGTCGCCAGCGATCGGCCGAGCGGCGTGGCGCGAAACTCGTTGCAGCTGCCGGCCCGGTACAACGTCGATCTCCGGGTGTCGCGCCAGGTGCCGATTGGACGGACGAAGGCAGAAGTCCTGGCGGAGATCAAGAACGTGTTCAATACGGTGCAGTGGAGCGGCGTCACAGCCACCGTGACCACCAACGCTCAGGGCGTGCCAACAGCCGGCTCGTTGCCGGTCCGTGGCGACGAGCTGCGCCCGAGCGGCGGGTACGAGCAGCGGCAGTTTCAACTCGGCTTCAGGTTCATCTTCTGAGTTGACGGCTCGTGACCGGGAAAGAGCACGCGCGCAGGCGACCGTGCCATCGCAGGTCCGATCCATGCGCTGCGGCGTGCTCCTTGTCGTGCTGACCCTGGTCGCGCCGCCCGTCCGGGCGGAGGCCGTGCACGAGACGCACGGCAGTCATCCTGCCGACGAGGCCGTCACGGTCACCCTCGAAGGCCGGGTCGTAACCCCCGACGGACAACCCCTCACTGGCGCCGAGGTCACGATTCTGGGCCACTCCGGCAGCGTGCGGACCGACGAGGAAGGGCGGTTCCAGTGGACGCCTGCGCCCGAGCCTCCGTACGAGGTGCTGGTGATCGGCGCCGGCGGCGTCTACATGAAGCCGGTCCTGGTCGAGCGCGCCCCCTCGGGGACGCTGCAGATCGTCGTCTATCCCCTGGTGACCGAGGTCGTCACCGTCTCCGGGTCGGCCTCGCAGATCGAAACCACTCCGGGCGCGGCGACGGCGACGCTGACGGCGACGGAGATTCGGACGCGGATGCCCGCCAATCTCATTCAGGCGCTCGAGAATGTCGCGGGCGTCAATCAGATCTCGGAGGGACAGGCCGCGGTGCCGGCGATCCGTGGGCTGGCGCGCGGTCGCACGCTGGTGCTCATCGATGGCGCGCGCGTGTCCTCCGAGCGCCGCGCTGGCCCGAGTGCCACCTTCGTCGATCCGGACATCGTCGAAGGGATGGAAGTGGCCCGGGGCCCGGGGTCGGTCGCCTACGGCTCGGATGCGTTTGGCGGCGTCATCCTCGTGCGCACGCGAAGCGTGGGACCGGGTACGCCATTTACCGCACGCGTCTCCGGTACGCTCGGCGCCGGGATTCCCGAACGACGCGTCAGCGCCGAGGCGGCGAAGGGATTTGCACGCGGCGGTGTCCTGCTGGCGGCCCATACGAGGAACGTCGAAGACTACGACGGTCCGGCCGGCCCGGTGTTCAACTCCGGATACCAGGACGGCGGAGTGCTCGGCCGCCTCACCTACCAGCTGGGGCAAGGAGTCCTGTCGGCCGCCTGGCAAAGCGATTTCGGGCGGGACGTCGAGCGCCCTCGGGACAATTCACGCGCTGTGCGCTTCGTCTATCCGTCCGAAGACTCGCACCGCCTGACGGGAGGCTTCGACATCCGGGACGTGGGCGGGTTCTCCCGGGTGACAGCCACCGGCTTCGCCGGTTCGTATGCACAGGTCACCGATCAGGATCGCTTGCCGACCGCGTCCGCGGTGAGACGTCTCGACCGTGCCGATGTGAGCGCCCATGATTTTCACGTCCGCGTATCGGCCAGTCGGCCCCTGGCCGGGGCGCGCCTCGAACTGGGATTGGACGTCAATGGACGGTACGGACTGCAGGCGCTCGATATCACCGAGGTCTACGACAACTCGGGTGGTGTGGCCCAGCGCACCGAGCACCCGTCGATCGTGTCCGCGCGTCGCGTCGATCGAGGCCTCTACGTGAGCCTCGAGGCCGCACCGGCGTCGAGGCTGGCGCTAGCGGGCGGTGTGCGTGGTGACGTTGTCACGACCACCAATCGCGGGGGATCGTTCGGCGACCGATCGACGTCGCACACGGCCGGGTCCGGGTTTCTCGCCCTCACCGCAGGCCCGTTTCGCGCCCTCTCGCCCGTGATTCAACTGTCGAGAGGCTTCCGGGACGCCGTTCTCTCCGATCGGTACTTCCGGGGACCGTCGGGCCGGGGCTTCATCACCGGCAATCCCGACCTCGCCCCCGAGACGAGCCTCCAGCTCGATGCGGGCCTCCGATTCACCGCTCCGCGCGTGCGCGTGGCCACTTACGTGTACCGCTATCGCATCGATGATCTCATCGAGCGATTCGAGCGCGTCGCCGACTTTTTCTTCTTCCACAACCGAGGGCGGGCCCGTCTCGTGGGATTCGAGGCCGAGCTGCAAGCCACGCCGGTTCCCCGGTTGTCAATCGAGGCAGCGATTCAGACCGCCCGCGGCCGCGCCCCGGACGACAACGTGGCGCTGGACGACGTCACGACCGACACGTTCTCGCTGCAGGTGCGACGCGACTTCACGTGGCGGGGCGGGTTTGTCCAGGCCAGAACTGCCTGGTTTGCCGAAGATCCCCGGCCAGGACCCACTGAGCGTGTCGCACCCGGCTACTTGTTGGTGGATGCCGCCGCGGGCATCACGATTCGGCGAGGACTCGACCTGCGGGTCAACGCGCGCAACCTGCTGAACGACACCTACCTGGCCAGCCAGGACCTTCGCGCCGTGTCGGCGCCCGGCCGTTCCGTGTCGGTGTCGGCGGCGGTTCGTCTCGGTGGAGTTGGAGTACCCTGAACCATGCACCAGGCGCGACTCTTCGGTCCAGCACTCCTCTTGTGCCTGGCGGTGATCCAGGCGTCGCCAGGCGCCCAGCATCGGCTCTACCCTGTCGCCGCCATGCGCGGCGAGCCCGCGCTCGAGGTCATGCTGCGCAAGCTGGATACGGTCGGCACCTTCATGATGACGACCGCGCATCCCGATGACGAGAACAACGGGATGCTGGCCTACTACGCGCACGGCATGGGCTTTCGCACCGCCCTGGTGACGGCGACACGCGGCGAAGGCGGACAAAACGAGATCGGCCCGGAGTTGTTCGAGGCGCTTGCCGTGCTTCGTACCGAGGAGCTTCTGGCCGCACATCGGTTCGACGGAGCCGAGCAGTATTTCACGCGCGCCGTGGACTTCGGCTATTCGTTCAGCATCGACGAAACGATGGAGAAGTGGGGAAAGGCCGAGATCCTCGGCGACTTCGTCCGGATGATTCGGACGATTCGGCCGGACGTGATCGTCGGCTTCGTGTTCGATGGCGAAGGCGGCGGCCAGCACCACCAGACGTCGTCTCGGCTGACGGCCGAGGCCTTCCGCGCCGCGGCTGATCCCCATGCGTTCCCGGACCAACTGCAGAAAGAAGGCCTCCGGCCCTGGCAGGCCAGGAAGTTCTATTACACGGCCGGCTTCGGCGGCCCCCCGCCGGGCGGCGTGGGAGGACCGCGCCCCGGGACGGGTCGTGGCCCGCAAGCATCGACGCCGTCAGCCGGCGCGTCGCGAATCCTGCAGTTTCGAGGCGGAGATGAGTACGACCCTCTGCTGGGCCGAACCTACGCGGAACTCGGGGCCGCGGCCCGCAGCATGCACAAGTGCCAGGGGATGTCGCAGCTGCTGCCGCTGCCGGCACAGGAAGGTGGCTTCGGTCCCGGAGGCGCTCGCGGCTACCGCCTGCTCGACACCGCGCTCGCCGATGGCGTGAATCGCGAGGAGAGCGATCCGTTCGACGGCATCGACACGAGCCTGACAGGTCTGGCGCGATACGCAGGACCGGCTCCGCCCGCGGCACTGACGGCGTCGCTCGAGCGGATTGGCGCCGCCGTCGCCGATGCGCGGCTGGCGTTCAAGAAGGCCGGATCGATGGCCGCTGTTCCGGGACTCGTTCGAGGCTTGACGGCGGTGCGCTCCCTCCGCGCCGCGGTCGGGTCCATGGGACTGGCGGATGACGCCCGCTACGAGCTCGATCATCGACTGAGCTTCAAGGCCGGACAGTTTGCCGAGGCGCTGCTCGCGGCTGCCCAGGTCAGGGTCGAGGCCATCGCGAGAGACGGGCTGGTCGTTCCCGGACAGCGTGTCCAGATCGACCTTCTGGCCGCCAACCGCAGCGTCGTGGTCCCGGTGATGATCGCGAGCCGAACCGTGTCGGGGTTCGATGCGCCGGCTCGACCCTGCAAGGACGACGTCCTCATGCGCGGCCCGGAGAACCGATCGCGCTGCGAGGTCGAGGCGATGATTCCGACGACGGCCCGTCTGACAGGGGCGCATTTCAGATACGCCACCGATGCGGCCCGTTTCGTGCTCGATCCGGACGTGCCCCCGGGGCTGCCATTTCGACCGACGCCATTCACGGCGACCTTCGCGCTGAACATCGCCGGGGTGGACGTCGCCACGACCGTTCCCGTCGAGTTTCGATCGGAGGGCAGCATTTTCAGCGGCGAGAAGCGCCACGAACTGCACGTCGTCCCGAAGTTTGCGCTGAGCGTGGAGCCCGAGATCGCGGTGATACCCGCCGGGGCCACGACCCCCGGCCAGTCGGGCCTGACCTCGCGCGAAGTGCGCGTCACGGTGACCAATCACTCGACCGGCGCAGCCAACGCGGCGGTCGCGCTCGATCTGCCCGCTGGCTGGACGGCCCGCCCAGCGACGGCCCCCGTGGCCTACTCCCGTGAAGACGAAGCGACCACGGTGCGCTTCGAGGTGAGACCGCCCGCTGGCGGCGGGGTCGCGCCGGTGACCGTGTCGGCCCGGGCCAACGACGCCGGGACGAGCTACACGCAGGGATATCAAGCGATCGAATACCCGCACACGACGCGACGCCACGTGGCGCGGGCGCCGAGTGTCGCGGTGAAGACGCTCGATGTCAAGGTCCGTCCCAACCTGACGGTTGGGTACGTGATGGGCGTGGGCGATGAAATCCCGCAAGCGCTCGAACAGATCGGGGCGACCGTGCAGATGCTCGACGCCGCCGATCTGGCGTGGGGCGATCTCTCGCGCTTCGACACGGTGATGACAGGCGTCAGGGCGTACGAGCGGCGGATGGACCTTCGCGCCAACAACCAACGGCTGCTCGACTATGCCCGCTCGGGGGGCACGGTCATCGTCAACTACAACAAGTTCGAGTTCAACGACGCCCAGTTCGGACCCTTCGCTGGACGCGTGGGGCGCGAGCGAGTGACCGATGAGGGGTCGGTGGTGAGATTGTTGCGAGCGGACCATCCCGTGTTCTCGACGCCGAACCGCATTACGGATGCGGACTGGCAGGGATGGGTGCAGGAGCGCGGGCTCTACTTCTTCGACACCGCCGGGCGCGATCCGCAAATGGTCGACCTGCTCGAGCTCGAGGACCCGTTCCCCTATAATCGGGGCCCGAAGCGAGGCGCCCTCGTGGAAGCCAACGTCGGGCAGGGGCGCTGGATCTACGTGGGCCTGGGTCTGTGGCGCCAGTTGCCTGCGGGGACGGACGGGGCGTTCCGGATCATGGCCAACCTGATCAGCCTGGGGGATCGCAGGGGGGCTCGCCAGCCCTGACGCGGAGTTTCAATCCCGTCCCGAGGGTCGTTTCACATGTTGGAGGCGACGGCATCTGCCGAAACGTGGGGGCGGCTGCGTGAACGAGAGCCACGGTCCACGGCATGACCCGTCGGCGTGAATTGAGGGTTAAACCTCCCTCCATCGGGTCCGGTCCAACCACTCGAAGCAACAACGGATGGGTGGGCCCGGCTCCGGCCTGCCCCCGGTTTCGCGCCCGTTCATGGTTTTGCGAGCACGCCTTGTTTTCGCTCGGGGGATTACGGTTTTGATCGATTGCCCGGACAACAGGCGCGGGTTACCATCGACCGTTCCGCTTCAGGGGGAAAGCTGCCATGCCCAGGGGTGATCGCACGCTCGAGCACGTGCTTCGTCGAATGGGGTTTGGTGCCAGCACCGACGACCTCGCGCGCTTCAACGGACAGTCCATCACCAGTGTCATCGACTCCCTGCTCAACTTCGAGCAGGCGCCGAACAACGTTGACGACTTGATCGGCAGGCCCGAGAACGTCTCCGTGACGACGCGCGGCCAGTTCTCTCCCAACACGGTGATCAACGACGCCCGCCAGCGCGAGTTGTTCCGGATGGTGCACAGCGCGCGTCCGCTTCAAGAAAAGATGGCGCTCTTCTGGCACAACCATTTCGCCACGGCATACAGCAAGCTGGGCGGGACGTATGGATCCGAGCACGGCACGAAGCTGATGGCCGGCAGACCCGATCAGGTGGCGGGGAACATCCGCGGCCACTATCAGATCTTCCGGGACATGGCGACGGGCAACTTCCGAGAGCTGCTCATCGAAGTGTCGCGCGATCCAGCCATGCTGGTCTGGCTCGATGGTCGCCTGAACACGCGTACGCGTCCCCAGGAGAACTTCGGCCGCGAAATCATGGAGCTGTTCACGATGGGCGTCGGCAACTTTGTCGAGGCCGATGTCGTCGCGGCGGCTCGCGTGTTCACGGGATGGGGGTTGCGGCTGGCGGGCGACCGTGCCAGCACGGCGACTTCCTACTACGAGTTCATCTTCAACGACGGCCAGCACGACACCACCGCCAAGACCTTCACGTTTGCGATCTACCCGGACGGCGGCAAGACGATTCCGGCACGATCGGCTGCGCAGGGGATGCAGGACGGCTTCGACCTGATCGCGGCACTGGCGAGGAGCCCGGCCACCGCACATCGGCTGTCGCGCCGTCTCTACAATTACTTTGTCAGCGAGATCGGCGCCCCGGATGAGCGGTTCATCAGCGATCTCGCGAACGTTTTCATGCAGAGCGACGGCAACATGAAGCCGGTGCTGCAACGCCTCTTCACGTCGGAGACGTTCCTCGCCGCGGAGTTCGCGCGCTATTCGTGGCCGATTGAATACGTCGTGCGGTCGATCAAGGAAACCGGCTGGAATGGCCTGTCGGTGGACGCGGCGATGACGCCGCTGGTCAACATGGGCCAGCAGTTGTTCGAGCCGCCGGACGTCAACGGGTGGGCCCTCGGCGCCGAGTGGTTCTCGACGGCGTCGATGCTGGCGCGGATGAACTTCGCGTCCACGCTGATGGCCAATCAGAAGTTCAACCTGGGGCGCGAGCTGCTGCCCTATAACCAGTCGCCCGAACGCGTGCTGGACTACATGCTCAACCATTTCACGTACGCGCCCATTGCCAGCGACGTCTACAACGCCATGCTGGAGTATCTGCGCGGCGGCGGGAGCTGGACCGGCAGCACAACGCAGGTCAACAACAAGAGCGCCGGGTTGGCGCGGCTCATCGTTGCGATGTCCGAGTATCAGTTCAACTGAGGAACGCCATGAGATTCACACGACGACAGTTCGTCAAAGGCGGAGTCTCGGCGTTCACCTTCGGCTTCGCGGCCCCGCAGCTGCTTGCGGACATCGCGCTGGCCCAGGGCGTCCCGTCCCGCAACCTGGTCATCCTGTACTTGAGCGGCGGCAACGACGCGTTGAGCACCCTGATTCCCTACCGCGATCCCGCCTACTACAGCCGGCGTCCCACGCTGGCCATTCCGGCAGCCAACGTGATCCAGATCGGCCGCGACTCCTCAGGAATCGAGCTGGGGCTGCACCCGCGCCTGACAGACGTGAGGTCGATCTTCGATCAAGGGCGGCTGGCGATCATCCAGCGCACGGGGTACCCGAATTCGAGCCGGTCGCATTTCCTCGGCCTGGATATCTGGGGCACGGCGAACCCCACCAGCCCACAGGGCACCGGATGGCTGGGGCGATACCTCGATACGCTGCCGACGCCCATCGATCCCCTCGTCGGCTGGAACACCACGCGCGAGACCCCGCGGGCCATGATCGCGCGCACCGTCGGCGTGCCCGCGATCACCAACCCCGCGACCTACAGCTTCTCCAGCCCGAACAGCGGCACGGAAGCAACCCTGGAGCGAGCGGCGGCTACGAAGATCTCGTCCCATGTGCCCGTCGATCGTCCGCACCTGGCGTTTGTCAACTCGACGGCACAGGGCGCTCTCGGCACGCTCGACCGCGTGGCAACGGTCGCCCAGTATCAGCCGAGCGTGACCTACCCGAACAGCGGCCTCGCTCAGGCGCTGCGCGCCGTGGCAGGCGCCATGAACAAGCAGATCGGCACCAAGGTGTTCTGGGTGCAGATTGGCGGGTTCGATACGCATGCCAATCAGGGCGCCAACGCAGGGGCCTACGTCAACCTGATGGCCGCGCTCAACGACGCCGTCGCCGCCTTCTACGTAGACCTGAGCAATCAGGGGCTCATGGGCAACACGCTGGTGCTCGTGTTCTCGGAGTTCGCCCGCCGCATCAGCGAGAACGGCAGCTCGGGCACCGACCACGGCGCCGGCGGCGTCATGATGGCACTCGGCGGCGCCGTTCGCGGGGGCCTCTATGGCACGGCCGCGGACCTGCGGCTCGACCCGGCCAACCCAAGCCTCGAGAACAACGCCGCCGATGTGAAACACGAGACCGACTTCCGATCGGTCTACGCGAAGATCATCGATAGCTGGCTCGGCGGCAACTCCGTCAGCTTGCTCGGGGGCGACTTCAAGGCGGGCGCGCCCAACATCCTCTAGCTAGTGAGAGACTCCAAGAGTCTGCGGCCGCGCGAGCGATTCTGAAGCGGTGGGTCAGCGCCGTGTCAGTCATGGAATCGGTGGATGAGGCCGTCTGTGGGATCCGTGGAATCTGTAATTGGAATCGGCGGATGGGCAACTGCGGACGGTCAGGCGAGGAGGTCGCGAAGCGCCGGCTCCAGTGACCGAAAGCGGAACGTGAACCCCATCGACTCGGCGCGCGCCGGAACCGCCCGTTGGCCGGTGAGCAGAGCCGTGGCGAGCTCGCCGAAAATCAGCTTCAAGGCCAGCGCCGGGGCTGGAAGGATGGCGGGCCGTCTCAGGACGGCGCCCAGTGTCCGCGTGAACTCGGCGTTGGTCACCGGCTCTGGTGCCGTGGCGTTGAACGCTCCGCGCGCTTCGGGCGAGCTGATGAGCCAGAGGACCAGCGCAACCCAGTCGTCTCGATGGATCCACGGCATGTAGTGCGTGCCCGAGCCCAGCCTGCCGCCGAGGCCGATGCGAAACGGTGGCAGCATGCGCTTCAGCACCCCGCCGTCGGGATGCAGCACCAGCCCGGTGCGGACGCACACCGTGCGGGTGACGCGGGAGGCGATTTCGACCTCTCGCTCCCATTCCACCGAGAGTGTCGACAGGAAATCGGCGCCGGGCGGCGTGTCTTCGGTCACGAGATCGTCGGCGTGCGGACCGTAGCGGCCGGACGCGGAGGCTTGAATGAACACGGCGGGCGGTTTCTGAACCTGGCCGACGGCTGCCACCAGGCTCCTGGTGGGCAGCAGGCGGCTGGTCCGCAGCAGGTCCTTTCGTGCGCGCGTCCAGCGACGGTCGGCGATGCCGGCCCCCGACAGGTTGACGAGCGCATCGACGCCGTCCAGCGTCTGCGCCCATCCGCCCGCTGTGCCATCTGGTGTCCACGCGGCGTCAGCCTCATCGTCCGGCCGGCGGGTGAGCACGCGGACTGCGTGCCCCGTGGCTCCGAGATGTTGGTGCAACGCGCGGCCGAGGAAGCCGGATCCCCCGGCGATGACGACGACCACGGTCAGGGTGTCTTCTTGACGAAGGTGTCGATGGCGGTGCTGTAGTTCTGCCCGCGGCGGAGCGTGTACCCGTGTTCGACTTCGACCACGCGCTCCACGACGAGCTCGCCGCCGCTGCCGGCGAGTTTGAGGAGCTCCCGCGTCGTGACCGTCTGACCTTGGATGTTCTGCACGGTCTCGTTGACGAGCCGGTCGCCGTCCCAATGGCTGCGATAGGAGGGAACCCCTGGGGGGCTCTTCGGTGGTGCGTTGAAGATGCGGTAGGTCAGGGTGAACGAGCGTGGTCCGCGGGTGACGTCGACAACGAGCTGGTCGGGGTCTTGTCGAATGCGCCACGTGACGGGACCGACGAACCCTTCGTGGGTGGCGGAGGCGCTGCGGGACTCGTCCAGGGTCCACGTGCCTGAGAAATCAGGTGTGGGCTGGGGGTTGCCGGCGGTGGGGACCAGGAGCACGAGCGCCGTGGAGGCGGCGCACAAGAGGCGCGTCATCGGAAGGTCCTCCCTGGCGCACTATACCGGCATTTGGGGTTGACGCCACGCCATCTTTAACTAACTATTTAGTTAATGGCGAGGACACCCCGCCGCCCCTCCGGGCGCGCCCACCCCGTGACGCCGGGCGCGGCACCCCGCCGCCGCACCCCGGCCCCGGCCGGCCCGTCGCCCCTTCGTCACACGCGTAAAGGCGGCCCCCGCCGCGGCGTGCCTCCCGGCCTCACGCGCTCGGCCATCTTCGCCGCCGCCGCCGACCTGTTCTCCCGGCGCGGCTTCGACGGGGTCGGCGTGGACGGCATCGCCCGCGACGCCGGGGTGAACAAAGCGATGATCTACTACCACTTCACCGACAAGCTCGCGCTCTACCGTGAGGTGGTGGGCGAGATGCTGCGCGAGGCGGGCGCGCGGCTGTCGGCCATCGCCGGCCAGTCGGCCGAGCCGGTGGACAAGATGTCGCGATTCGTCGGCGAGTTCATCGCGCTGGCTGATGCCCGCCCGTACGCACCGCCTCTGATGCTGCGGGAGATCGCCGAAGGCGCCCCGCACCTCGACCGCGCAACGCTCGGCCTGATGCGAGCCGTCTTCCAGGCCTTCGGCAGCATTCTCGCCGAGGGGCAACGCCGCGGTCAGTTTCGGCCAGTCCACCCGGTGCTCGCCTACATGACCGTGCTCGGTCCGGTCCTGATCAACGCCGCACGCGAGCGGGCAGCGGCCGAGCCCGGCCGTCAGGATCTCCCGATGTTCGTCACCGTGCCACATGCCGAGCTCACGCAGCACATGCAGGGCGTGGCGCTCGGCATGCTGTCGAGGGAACACTCATGAGCCGCTGGACCTTCATCCTGTTTCCTTTCGCTCTGGTCGCGTGTGCAGAGTCTCCCCCCCCGACGGACCTCCGCGCGTCCGGCCACGTTGAGGCCACCGAGGTCCGTCTCGCCCCTGATGCGGGGGGCCGCGTCCTGGCGATCACGGTCAACGAGGGCGACGCCGTGCAGGTGGGTGAAGTGATTCTCCGTCTCGACCCGCGCGACGCCGAGCTCGCCGTCGCGCGCGCGAAGGCCGATCAGCAGCTGGCCGACGCGCAGCTCCGTCTCGCGCTTGCCGGCGCTCGTCGCGAGGAGATCAGCCAGGCCGACGCACAAGCCGAGGCGGCCCGCCAGGATATCGCCGCCGCCCGCGCCGAACTGGGTGCCGCCGACGCCGACCTCGAGCGCTTCGAGGCCCTGCTCAAGGCCAATGCCGGCTCGCGCAAGCAGCGCGAGGACGCGGCCAGCCGGCGCGACGTGGCCCGTGAACGGGTACAGGCCGCGGAGAGCCGCGCCCGCGCCGCCGATCAGGTCACCGCGCGCCTGCGTGCCGGCGCCCGTCCCCAGGAGATCGAGGCGGCCCGCGCGCGCGTCGCCGCCGCCGCCGCCCTGCGGGCCTCCGCCGACAAGGTGCTCGCCGACACCACGCTGCATTCGCCGATCGGCGGCATCGTGACGGCAAAGCTGGTCGAAGCGGGCGAGGTGCTGGCACCGCGCTCGCCTGCCGTCGTGATCAGCGACCTGGCCAACGCGTGGGCCGACGTGTTCGTCCCGGAGCCGGCGGTGCCGCGCCTGCGCCTTGGCCAATCGGCCACGTTGTTCACCGACGCCGGCGGCTCGGGATTACCCGGGACCATCCGCTACATCTCGCCGAAGGCAGAATTCACGCCCCGAAACGTGCAAACCGCCGAAGAACGCTCGAAGCTCGTCTACCGGATTCGCGTCGCTGTCGACAACCGCGAGGGGATCCTCAAGCAGGGCATGCCCGTCGATGCGGTGATCTCCCTGCAGCCGCTGCCGTAGGAGGAAGAAGGTGGAGGCAACGGCCGTGCTCACCCTCGACGAGGTGACCAAGCGCTACCGCTCGACACCGGCAATCGACCGCCTGAGCCTCAGCGTCCAGCGTGGCGAGATGTTTGGATTGATCGGTCCCGACGGCGCGGGCAAGACGACCGCGATTCGGCTGCTGTGCGGCTTGATACGGCCTGACGCCGGCACGATACGCGTGATGGGCCGCGACCCGGTTGGAGACCATCGGGCGATCACCGCGCAGGTGGGCTACCTGTCTCAGCGCTTCAGCCTCTACGGCGACCTGAGCGTCGACGAAAACATCGCGTTTTTCGCCGAGATTCACGGCGTCCGGCGCCATCGGGCGCGCCGCGACCGCCTGCTCGACATCACTCGACTGACGCCGTTTCGATCTCGCCTGGCTGATCACCTGTCCGGAGGGATGAAGCAGAAGCTGGCGCTGGCGTGCACCCTCGTTCACGAACCCGACGTGCTGTTGCTCGACGAGCCCACGACGGGCGTCGATCCGGTTTCGCGCCGTGAGTTCTGGAAGCTGCTCTCACGTTTTCTCGCCGATGGCATCACGATCGTGATGTCGACGCCGTATCTGGATGAGGCGGAGCGCTGCAGTCGGGTGGCCCTGCTGGATCGCGGACGGCTGCTTGCCGTCGACCGGCCCGCCCTGTTGAGAGCCAGTCTTCCGGGGGCCATCGTCGAGATCGTCGTGGCGAAGCCGCGGGCGGCGTCCAGCGCGCTCGGCGCCGAGGGCTTCGAGGCGCAGGTGTTTGGCGATCGGGTGCACGTCCGCTTGTCGAGCGTCGATTCGTCTGAAGCCGACCGCGAGATGACCCGTTTCGCGGCGATGCTCGGCGCCTCCAGCGTCAGGCGGATTCCGCCTTCTCTCGAAGACGTGTACATCGCGCGCCTCACCGGGCAGGCGGCACGAGGTCCCGGCCGTCGAGCTGCGCCTGCCTCGGACTCAGGCTCAAGCCCCAAACCGTCCTCGGAGATCCCATGAGCAGCTCCCTTTGTCGACTGAGCGCGTTGATTGTTCTCCTTGGTGCGGCGCCAGCGCTGGCCCAATCTCCTCTGCGGCTCACGCTCGATGAGGCCGTCGAGCGAGCGCTCGCCAACAGCCATCGACTGGCCGAAGCCTCGGCGCGTGAGGTGGGCGCGCGTCGGGCCGTGCTCGCGCGCAAGCTGGCGGATCATCCAACGGTGTCGGCCGGCGCCGGCTACTCGCGTACCAATCATGTCGAGGAGTTCGGCTTTCTGCAGCCGGACGGCCGCCTCCGCGTGATCTTTCCGGACATCCCGGACAATCTTTTCACTCGCCTCTCGCTCGCCTGGCCCATCTATTCGGGCGGGCGCACCGACGCCCTCGAGCGGGCTGCCGAGGCGGAGGCTCGCGCCTTCGGCGCGGATCTCGCGGCGACGCGATCGGACCTTCGGCTCGAGGTCGTCCGCACGTACTGGGCGCTCGTCACGGCTGGGGCGACCGTCGAGGTGGTGGACCAGGCGGTAGGTCGAGCCGAGGCGCATCTCGCCGACGTGCGGGCGCGATTCGAGGCGGGTGTCGTGCCTCCCAATGAGGTCGCCAGCGCCGAGGCCCTCCGCTCGCGTCAGCAGCTCCAACTCCTCGAGGCCACCAACCTGCGACGCAGCGTCCTCGAAGAGCTGCGCCGCCTGACTGGCGTGACCGCGGAGATCGAGCCGGCAGACGCCCTCGGCGCGCCGCCGCTGCTTGCGCCGGACGCGGCGGCGGATCCGCACCAGCGGGCCGAGCATCAGTCGATCGCCGACCGGTTGCGTGCCGCGGAAGCCAGGCGGCTGGCCGTCGAGGCAGGTCGCCGGCCCACGATTGCGGTCACGGGCACGGTCGACTATGCCAACCCGAATCCGCGGATCTTTCCGAGGCGCGATGTCTGGCGCGACTCGTGGGATGTGACCGTCGTGGCGAGCTGGACGGTGTGGGACGGGGGTCGAGTGGCTGCCGAAGCCGCCGAAGTGGCGGCGACCGAAGCGGCGCTTCGCGCGCGACTCGCCGAGGTCGACTCATTGATCTCGCTGGAGGTGGCACAGCGCCGCCTCGATCGCGACTATGCGCGTGCCGCGCTCACCACCGCGGCCGATGGCATCCGCAGCGCGGCCGAAGCTCGGCGTGTCGTCGGCGAGCGCTACGCCGCGGGTGTGGCCACCAGCACCGAGGTCCTCGACGCGCAAGTCGCGCTGTTGCAGGCCGAGCTCGACCGCACGCGCGCGCTTGCCAACATCCGGCTCGCTGAAGCCCGCCTGGACCGCGCGCTCGGACGATGAGCATGACCGCCATTGCCGTCCAGGCGCTCACGCGCAGGTTTGGCGACTTCACCGCCGTCGACCGTCTGTCCTTCGACGTGCAGCCCGGGGAGGTCTTCGGCTTCCTGGGCGCGAACGGCGCCGGCAAGTCCACCACGATCCGCATGCTCTGCGGGCTGCTCCGGCCCTCGTCTGGCACCGCAGTGGTCGGCGGCATCGACGTGACCGCCGATCCCGAGGGTGTCAAGCGACGAATCGGCTACATGTCCCAGCGATTCTCTCTGTACGAGCGTCTGACCGTCGATCAGAACATCCGCTTCTTCGGCGGCATCTACGGCTTGCGCGGCGCGGAACTGGCCGAACGGCGGCAGTTCGTGCTGCGCATGGCCGGACTCGCGGGACGCGAGCACACGCTCACGAGCGACCTCGCCGGTGGCTGGCGGCAGCGGCTCGCGCTCGGTTGTGCGATTCTCCATCGGCCGCCACTGGTCTTTCTGGATGAGCCCACCGGTGGCGTCGACCCGCTCTCACGCCGTGAGTTCTGGGATCTGATCGACGAACTGTCGAGCCAAGGCATCACCGTCCTGGTCACCACGCATTACCTGGACGAAGCCGAGCACTGTCATCGCCTCGCGATCATCCATGCGGGCAAACTGGCCGCCCTGGGCACGACCGCGTCGCTCAAGCGGCGCTTCGCCGAGCGCCCCATTCTGGAGATCCAGGCCAGGGACGCGGTGGCCGTCATGGCGACCCTCGATGCGCTGCCGGTGGTGGAGAAAACCAGCCTGTTCGGCACGTCCGTCCACGCGGTGCTCACCACCGGTGGAGGGGTCGTCCGCGACGTCGGCCTCGCTCTCGCCACTGCGCGCCACCAGGTCACGTCGATCACACCCGTCGCACCGTCGCTCGAGGACGTGTTCCTGGACGTGGTCGAGCAGGAAGGCGAGGTGGCGTGATGCGAACGGCCCTGGCGGTTGCGACCAAAGAACTGCGGCAGATCTCCAGGGATCGGCGCACGCTGCTCATCCTGCTGCTCGTGCCGGCCATGTTCCTGTTGCTCTACGGCTACGCCCTGAACTTCGACATCCGCAACGTGCGGCTGGCCATCGAGGACCGCGACCGATCGGCCGAGAGCCGAGCCCTCGTGTCTGCGTTCGTCAACTCCGGCTACTTCCGTCACGCCGCCGACATCACCTCACACGACGAGATCGTGCGGCTGATCGACCATAACGAGATACGCGCCGCCATGGTCATCCCCGCCGGCTATGGCCGCGACCTGATTCGCCGCCAACCAGTCGAGGTCCAGATCATCATCGATGGCGACAACGCCAATACGGCGACGACGGTGATGGGCTATGCCCAGTCCATTGTCGGGGAGATGGCGTCCACGTGGTCGGCGGCGGCCGTGCAATCGCCGCTGCGTTTCGAGCCCCGGGTCTGGTACAACCCGCAGCTGCGCAGCGCGCTGTTTCTCGTCCCTGGGCTCATCGCGTACATCTCCATGATCACGGCCGTCATCTCGACGGCCCTCTCCATCGTTCGCGAAAAGGAGCGCGGCACGATGGAGCAGATCCGCATGTCGCCGGTGAGTCCTGCGGCCTACGTCGTGGGCAAGACGATTCCGTATCTGGTCATCTCCTTCCTGTCCGCCGTGCTCGTCATCGTCGTGGCCATGGCCCTCTTCGAGCTGCCGATGCGCGGGTCGTGGCTCCTGCTGCTGGCGGCGATCGTCCTGTTCCTGGTCGGTGCGCAGGCACAGGGCCTGCTCATTTCGACCGTGGCGCCGAGTCAGCAAGTGGCGTTTCAGCTGGCCCTGCTGTCGTCGTTTCTGCCGACCTTCATGCTCTCGGGCTTTGTCTTTCCGCTGTCCAGCATGCCGTATGCCGTGCAGGTCGTGACGTTGATTGTCCCCGCGCGCTATTTTCTGGTCGCCCTTCGTGCCATCGTCTTGAAGGGCGCGGGGCTGGAGGCCTTCGTGGGCGAGTTCGTGGCGCTCGGAATCTTTGCGGCGGTCATGCTGACGTTGGCGTCGGCGCGCTTGAGACGAGCCTGGCGGGCCGGGGTGTGAGCGTGGAACGCCGTGACGCGTGCAGAGGAGGTCGATGAATCGAGTCCTGGCCCTGGTGCGGAAGGAACTGATTGAGCTGAGGGGGGATCCGCGGCTCTTCGGCATCGTGATCATCGCGCCGATCCTGCAGCTGACGCTGCTGGGATATGCCGCGACCACCGACGTCAAGGACGTGCCGGTAGTGGCCATCGACCCGGATCGATCGTCGGCGAGCCGCGACCTGTTATCCAGGTTCGATGCGTCCGAGAACTTCACGATCGTCGGCCTGGCGGGTTCGACCGATGCCATCGACGCCTGGCTCGCTTCCGGTCGAGCGCGGATGGCGCTGAGTATTCCGCCAGGTTACGGCGACTCGATCAGCCGGGGCGTTCCGGCGGCGCTGCAGGTCGTTGCCGACGGCACCGACTCGAACTCGACGACCGTGGCGCTCGGCTATGCCCGGGCGCTCGTGGCCGGCTACGCGGAGCAACTGGCGGCGGAGCGCGCCGGGGCCCGCCTTGCGCCGCCCGTGACAGCCGCCGTGCGGGTCTGGTTCAACCCGGACCTGGTGAGCCGCGACTTCATGATTCCAGGCATCGTCGCGCTGCTGCTGCTCGTCGTGACGACCAACCTGTCGGCGATGGCCATCGTGCGCGAAAAGGAGCTGGGCACCCTCGAGCAGCTGAACGTGACACCCCTGACGCGGTGGCAGCTCATCGCCGGCAAGCTGCTGCCCTATGCGCTCATCGGGCTCATCGACGTGGTGCTGGTGCTGATTGTCGCGATCCTCTGGTTCGAAGTGCCTCTGCGTGGCAGCGTGGCCCTTCTGTTTGCGATGAGCTCGGTGTATCTGCTGACGACACTCGGCCTGGGCCTGCTGGTCTCGACGATCTCGGCCACTCAGCAGCAGGCGATGTTGACCACCACGTTCTTCTTCATGGTCCCGATGATCTTCCTGTCCGGTTTCATCTTCCCCATCGAGAACATGCCGGCGTGGATTCAGCCGGCGACCTACCTGATTCCCCTTCGCTACTTTCTGGTCATCCTGCGAGGCTTGTTTCTCAAGGGCGTGGGGCTCGAGACGTTCTGGCCCGAGGCGCTGGCCCTGCTGACCTGGGGCCTGGCGGTGCTGACGCTGGCGGCGTTGCGATCGACCAAGAGGCTGTCGTAGGGTGCGTCACGCCGTCGGTGGCAATGCCGAGAGCAGGCTGGACGTTCGAACAGGGTGGTCAAGGATGGATGAAGGACGCTTGGCGACCGAGGCTCGCGCGGCGGCGTCAGATCCCTCCCCCGGTCGAGTGCGCCGCTCGGTTCCGGCCTCGTCGTATCCGATACCGAGCACGAGGTCCGGCGCTGAAGGATCGACACGCAGCGGGCGATAGGTCTGTGTGATCACCGCGAAGCCGGCATGGGCGTCAAGGGTGTAGAAGACCGGATACCGTTTTCCCGAATCGTTGTACGAGGTCCGTTAGAGTAACTTCTTGAATTGTTCGATTGTGAGGCCCCGCGTCTCGAACGAGACCGGCCATCGTGTACGCGTTCACAGGATTATTGCGCGGGATCGTGATGATTCGAGTGCCGTCCGTCATCACGACATGTTTGCCTTGGGTGGCAATATGGAAGCCGGATTTCTCGAACGCTCGAACAGCGCGAAGATGATTGATGCCGGATAGTTTCGGCACGAGCGCCTACACGAGTACTTCAACTTCTCGAACCTTGGAACCCTTTGAGACGATCGCGACGGTCTCAAGATACTCCTGAATGGCAGATCGGATGTTTTCGAGCGCCTCCTGTTCGGTCTTGCCTTGCGACCAGCAACCCGGCAGGCCAGGACATGACACGCTGTAGCCTTCCTTCGATTTCTTCAGCACAACCCTGTATTTCATGGCTCCACCATTGTGGTCAGCCGGTCCGAGTTCCGCTAGTCCAGCCAATGTTGGCGCTCACCTGCCGGACACTTGTTAACGTGTTTAACGATCATCCCGTCCGTTCACCGCAACCCGGTAACTGCGGCACCTGTCATATCGCAGCAAGCTCAAAGGGCCCCTGTGCGGTCTTGCGCGACAACAGCCGAACTCCACCATAACCAAGCGTGCCGTGGGTCGCGTAACAGTATTCGAATACCAGGATCTCCTCCAAGCCGTCACCATCGAAGTCCGCGCGAACGACCTCCACAAGGTGTTGCCCCATCCCTTCGGATCCCTCGATGTTGAGAATATTGCTCCCCACGCGTTTGACGATCAAGACGCCGGCGTCGACCTTGTCCTGATAAGAGGACTGATCAGGCACGGTGCCAGGCTCGGGGGACTCACCCACGTCAGGAAAGAAAGTAAATGGCAGGAGGTGTAGGTCAGGTAGACCCACTCTTGGCTCCGAGATATGGCTGCTCACCGGAAGCGTCGCTTGCGCCAGCGCCGCGAGCAGGCCACACTGGTGCTCAAAGAACACCGACATTTTGATTTCAAATGTGTTTCGCGCGTAGAACCCTGACTGCAGAGCCTTCTCGTACTCGAGGCAAGTTCTTACGTGGGTCTCCTCACCGGAGTCGTGGCCCAGCATCAGCCCATCGACGTGGTCGTTCGCTCCCAGCCTGATGGACCGCCGTCTAAGCTCCTCGAGTTCCGCCTTGGATACGGATTGGACTCGA
>JBQTIE010000058.1:0-1503 GCA_052389315.1 Acidobacteriota bacterium | reverse complement strand
GCGAATGCCCTCGGAATACTGCGCGGGCTTCTCATAGGTCGCCCGATCGATCACGCGCGCGGCATCGAACACGGTGAGATCCGCGTCTGCGCCGGCGGCGATTCGTCCCTTGGTCCGCATCGCCGGGACGAACGGCGCCAGCCGGTCGGCCACCATGAAGCTGATCTTGCCAAGTGCGGTCATGAGATCGATGACCCGCTCTTCTCGCACGTACCGGCCAAGCACGCGAGCGTAGGTGCCGACGCCTCTCGGATGGCCCCCGCCATTGGTCAGCGGCACCCCGTCGCTGCCAATCATCACGCGAGGATGGGCGAGGGCTGCGCGAACCGATGACTCTGGAATCATGTGAATGACGACGAGGCCGCCCACCTTGCGGTAACGCGTGAACGACTCCGCGGTCAGCCGCTCCCCTGTGGCCGACCACTGCACGTCGCGGAAGTCGATGGAGAAGCGCTGCTGCCAGCCGGGCTCGAACAATGCGGACTGCAGGTACGTCGATGCGGCGGTGTACGGATAGACCTCGGTCGTGACATCGAGGCCGCGCGCACGGGCCCCGTCGATCATCGAGAGCAGCCGAGGCGTTTGCCGGAGGCCATTGCTGCCGATGTGGACGATGTGCACGGAGGCGCCGGTGACGGCGACGTTGGCGAGCACCTCCTGCAGCGCGTCGACGCTCCCGCCGGGCTCCACCTCGCCCGCCGAACGCATGTGGATGAACGCCAGTGCCCTACGGCGCGCCGCCAGCTCGAAGACCCGCAGGAGCTCGTCGCGGCTGGCCGCCGGCGTGTAGGCGGGGCCCATCCCGATTCCGAGCGCTCCGTCACCCAGGCCGCGATCCAGACGCGCGATCATCCCGTCCACTTCTGCGGGGGATGCCGTCCGAAAAGCCCAGTCGGGTGCGGGGTTGGCGGTGTCCTGCCGCGTCGCGCGTATGTCGTCCCACGTGGCCTTCTCGTGCATCACCGAGATACGGGAGTAGATGTGGCCGATGGTCGCGCCGTAGTTCAGAAGCGCCCGGCCCTCACGCGAGCGATACCAGTCACTCATGGGCATCGCGCCGCTCTCGAGCTCGAGGGCCGTGGTCACGCCGTCGCGTGCCTGGAAGCGATTTCCCTCCAGGGTCTGCGCGTGCGCGTGCGGGTCGATGAAGCCCGGCGCGACGACGAGGCCGGAGACATCGACCGTGGTCGTTCCCAGGAGCGGTGTCGCACTGACGACAGCGATCTGTCCTCCGCGGATGCCGACATGGCGTACGGCGTCGAGGCCTGACGCTGGGTCCATGACGCGGCCGCCAGCGAGCACGAGATCGAAGGGTCCGGCGGGCTGGGCAGTCTGACCATGGGCGGCAGGCAGGCCGGCAAGGACGGCGAGTGCGAGGAGCACGCGCAGCCGGAGCGGTGGCGATTCGATCACCGGCGGCATCATCGTCGTTTGGACCGCTATGCGGCCCCGAACGAGGCTTTTGTACCCGGGGTGGAACCGCAAGACGGTCTGGCGCGCGGA
>JBQTIE010000057.1:0-2001 GCA_052389315.1 Acidobacteriota bacterium | reverse complement strand
GAAGACGAGCACCCCGACCTGTTCTGGGCGCTGCGCGGCGGCGGCGGCAACTTCGGCGTGGTCACCTCGTTCGAGTTCCAACTCCATTCCGTCGGGCCCACCGTCCTGGCCGGGCCCATCGTCTGGGACGCGACCGACGCCCGGGCCGTCCTTCGCTTCTACCGCGACTTCGTCCGCGATGCTCCCGACGAGCTCGGGACGGTCGTGAGGTTCGGCACCACGCCGCCGCTGCCGGTCATCCCCGAGAATCTGCACTGGCGCCCGGTGGTGATGGTGGGGACCTGCTACGCCGGGCGGATCGAGGACGGTGAGCAGGTGCTTCGCCCGCTCCGCGCATCCCGGGCGCCCCTCCTCGATCTGGTCGGGCCCACGCCGTACGCGGGATTCCAGACCGCGCTCGATTCGACCGTCGTCCACGGTTGGAACTACTACTGGAAGTCCACCCACCTCCCCGAGCTTCACGACGACTTGATCGACGTGATCGCGGAGCACGCGTTCTCCTGCTCGTCGCCGCGGTCGTACGTGGCGATGTTCCATCTGAAGGGGGCGGTGGGCCGCGTGCCCGAGGGCGGGACGGCGTTCGGGAACCGGCAGGCGTCGCACGCGATCACCCTCGATGCGGTGTGGCGGCCCGGCGAGGACCATGGCAACCGGGACACGGCCTGGACGAGGGAGTTCTTTGCCGCACTCGGCCGCTTCCGCGAAGGCGTCTACGTCAACTTCCTCGGCGGCGACGAAGACCCGGGCCGGGTGCGCGAGGCGTACGGCGACTCCGTCTACGACCGGCTGGTGGACGTGAAGACCACGTACGACCCCGACAACGTCTTCCACCACAACCAGAACATCCGCCCGAGGCCGAGTGACGGTGTGGATGGTTCCAATGGTGCGGATGCTTGATCGGTGTGGGGCGGCACCGTATTTCCTCTCCATCTCTCGGTCGGCGAAATGTCGCTCGGGGGGGCAGCGGAAGTCCACCCGAGGGAGGGACGAAGGTCATCGTCCGACTGCCCATCGGGGTCGCCTAGTCACTGGTGACTCCCGAGACACTGGGCACCACGCGTCTCCCCTGTCTTCTCTCAGGGAGAAGGCAAACACACGTGCAGACGGGACGCGAGGCGCGCAACAGCAGGCTGAGGCGGCGTCTGCCGGCTGACCGCTGCGGGATTTCCGTCGAATGGACTGCGCGTCGAGGTTCCCCTCGACTATGACACGGTGGTGGAACGGGCCACGGCCGCGCTGAAAGCCGAGGGGTTCGGGGTCTTGACGTCGATCGACGTCAAGCAGACGCTGAAACAGAAGCTTGATGCCGACTTCCGCAGGTATGTCATCCTGGGCGCGTGCAATCCGACGCTCGCACATCGGGCGCTGCAGACCGACGTTGAGATCGGATTGCTGCTGCCGTGCAACGTGATCGTTTACGAGACGGGAGCCCACACCAGTGTCGTCGCCGCCATGGCACCGTTGCCGACGATCGCCGCGGTCGGCGACAGTCCCGTGCTTCGCGGCGTGGCCAGAGAGGCAGACGGACGCCTGCGGCGCGTCCTGCAGTCGCTGGAGGCCACGAGCGGGGCACAGGCCCCAGGCACGACTTCAGCGACTCCTTGAGGTGCTGCGTGCACCATCCAAGTGCAAGCTACTCACGGGTCTGCTCGTCGAGCGCTTCCTGTCCAGGCTCTCGAGTGGCATCGGTCCCGGCGCGCTTCTCACCCGTCTGATTGGCAGCCTCGTTCAAGGCCTCGTGGTGCCGCTTGCCCACCTCGTCAACCGCCGCTGCCAGGACGACGGTCGCCGTCGGCGACCCGTCCAGCCGGTTCCACGCGATGGGGCCAGTGTCCTGAGCGGCTTGCATCCGCACCACGTCCGCGCCGGCATCCGACGAATCGTCGCGTCGCCGCTGCGCTCGGGCAGCCAACACGGATTCCGGAGCGTCGAGCCACAACCCGATGAACGGAACGCTTGCGGCGGCCGCTACCCGCTCGATCGCGCCACGGTCCGTGGGAC
>JBQTIE010000056.1:0-6245 GCA_052389315.1 Acidobacteriota bacterium | reverse complement strand
GCGTGGATTGCGCTGAACGCCGTCAGCTACGTGCTCACGCTAATCACGCTGTTGGCGTGGGCCGATCGCTACTACTCGAGCGACCAGTGGCTCCGCACGCTGCTCTTCCTCACGCTGTTCGTCGTGTGGTTCCTCAACATCCTGCGCGCCACCGCGAGATCGGCCTCCTGGTCGTCTCGCCTCGTGGTCGGCCTGCTGGCCACGGCCCCGGCCTTCTATCACGTGGCTGCGATTGTCATCACCGCCGATCATCCGCCCGCGGTGCACGTGTACATCATCATGTTCACCGCCGCGGGGTTGTGGCTGACGGCCGAACCACATCGGCCGTGGGTGCGCCTGATCATCTTGCTCGGTGGTTTCGCGCCGCTGTTCGGCACCCTCACGCTGCCGGATGGCCTGTCCTGGGTCTGGCCCAATTCGGTGACGATCTTCGCCGTGGCCGCGCTCCACGGCATTGCGCTCCTAGACCGCGTCCTGCGTCAGGCGGAAGCGCTCGAGCAATCCGATCTGCTGGCTCTTCACCTGACGGGCCTTGGACTGTTCGCCCTGCTGGCTGAAACGCTTCGCCCTGCCTACCCGGACAGTGCCGGAACAATCGCGGCACTGCTGGCTCTTGGCGCGTTCGGTTTGTGGCAGGCGCTCTTGAGCCGCGAGCGGGTGGCGGCACTCAATCTGGCTGCGCTGGCCTTCACCCTCGCCGCGATTGCGGTGGCCATGGAGTTCGACGGCGCCGGGGTCATCGTCGGATGGGGCGCCGAAGGAGCAGCGGCTGTCTGGATCGGCCTGCGCGCCCATCTGTTCGCCTTCCGCGCGGGCGGATTGGCGCTTTGGGGTTTGGCGGTGCTTCGGCTGTGGGACGGATATTTCCAAACGCCTACATCGTTCACGATTCTGGTGAACCAACGGGCCTTCACCTCGATCTTCCTGATCGCGCTCGCCTACTGGATGGTGCGTTTGTTCAAGCGCTCGCCCCTTCCCGGCGCCCAGGACGCGAGACTCGGACTGCACATCGCGGCGAGCGCCCTCACCTTGATGGGCATCACGGCAGAGATTCGCGCGTACTGGGACGTCCGCCCTCCATCCACGCAGGGCACGCTGTCGGAGCAAGTACTGCTGTCGCTCAGCTGGGGCCTGTACGGCGCCATGCTCGTCGTGGCGGGTCTCAGGCGCAGCTACCCGCCCGTGCGATACCTCGGCATGGCCGCGCTGGGTGTCACCGTTGCCAAGGTGTTCGTCTACGATCTCTGGCAGCTCGGCGGCATCTATCGCGTCGTCGGATTCCTGGGATTCGGCGTCCTGCTGGTCCTGGTGTCATATCTCTACCAGCGGCGGCGCAGCCCCGCGACGGAAGCGGCGCCCGCACCAATCGAGTCGTCATGAGCCGTATCGACCTCAACGCGGACCTTGGGGAGTCGTTTGGCCCGTGGCCGATGGGCCAAGACGACTCGCTCATGAAGAGCATCACGTCCGCCAACGTGGCCTGCGGGTTCCACGCGGGCGATCCGACGGTCATGCGCCGCACCGTGGCGCTCGCCAAACACCACGGCGTCGCCGTGGGCGCCCATCCCGGGTTCCCCGACCTGGTCGGTTTTGGGCGGCGAGAGATGCTCGCGACGCCACAGGACGTCGAGGATTTCGTCCTCTACCAGGTGGCGGCGCTCGCCGGCGTGGCCTCCGCTCATGGTGTACGGCTGCAGCATGTCAAGGCGCACGGTGCGCTCTACAACATGGCTGCTCGAGACCGCGCACTGGCCGACGCCATCGCGCGTGCCGTCGCCGCATTCGACGACCGGCTCATCCTGTATGGATTGCCGGCCTCGGAGCTCTTGCGGGCGGGCGAGGCGCACGGTCTCAAGGTGGCCGCCGAGCTCTTCGCCGACCGCGCCTACGAGCCCGACGGAACTCTGGCGTCGCGCCGCAAGCCCGGAAGCGTGATCCACTCCCCAGACGAAGTCGTGGCGAGGGCCGTGCGCATGGTGCAGATGCGCGAAGTCGTCGCCACCGACGGGTCCACGATTCACCTCGAGGGATCCACGATGTGCCTGCACGGTGACACACCCGGCGCTGCCGATCTGGCGCGACGCATCCGGTCCGCCCTGGAAGGCGCCCGCGTGACCGTCGCTCCCTTCTCCGTCTGAACGCTGCCCTCGACTGGCTTCCGGTCCGCACAGCCTCGTAACGCCGACCACGAAATGCGTAACGAACGAGCGTGAGGGATGTGCAGAATACCGGCGTGGATCTGCGTGTGTTGGCGCCGGCACGAAGCTTGGATAGGAACTGGCGTCGCCAGTCTGTTGTTTACGGCACGGTGCCGTAAATGCTGGGGGGAGCCAGGCTGGCGGCGATTCTCCAGGGAGGGCGGTGTCACCTCAGGGTGGCGCCGCCCTTCTGCGTTCTAGACGCCCGCGCCTTCCGGATACTGCAGGGCCAGCCGCAACTCCTTCGCCAGCCCGTCGACCGTCGTCCCCTGACGCTTCCAGGCGCCCTCGGTTTCGAAACGCAGCGCACCGATGCGACGACCCCAGGGAGATATCACGCGGCCGATGGCCCGGAAGTCGGTACGCTCTACATGGAGCTGGTCGATCTGCTGGATGACGTCGGGCGCCACGCGAATGAACGCCCGCAGCGCGGTCGCGGACTTGATCGAGTACTTGCGGCCGTTCCAAGCCGATTCGAAGAGCGTGGCAACCTGGCGGAAGTAGTTCACGAAGAACCGCTTCGATTCCTCCCGGAACTCGGAGGCCTGCCGACCGCCGCCGAGCGCCTCTTCGTTGGCAAATAGCTTCTTCAGTTCCTGCGCGAGAGGTGCCTGCGCCACGCGCCCTCGTCCCACACCCAGCAGCTTGATCTCGCCGGAGAGCGGAGAGTCTTCCTTGTCGTTCAGCGCGCGCACCACGTCGTGCGCCGCCGCCAGCGCTTCGTCGCGATAGAGCTGGCGCCCCGACAACGAGACCAGGTGCGACGAATTGAGCCGGGTATGCTTGGCGTTGATCGTCACGAACATCTGCACGACGTGGTCCTCGGGCAGACGGTCGAAGATGATCGCGGGCACGGTGAACTGTTCGTTCGCGAAATTGTCGATGTCGGCGTGCAAGGCCAGCAGCCGATGCTGCCCGTCGATGGCGCGCAGCACACCCTCGCGCTCGGGGACCTTCAATCGGCCCACGACGCTGCCAGGCTCGATGGGCTCGAAACTGAGCTTCTCGTCCGCAGAGATGATGACGGCACCAGGAATCGACGGCAGGTCCCGCGCCTGGCGGCATTGTTCGTAGTACTGGACGAGCTCTTCGATCTTTCGGCGGATGATGTGGCGCTGGTAGGCTTTTTCGCTCGAGGCGATGCGCCGCTCGAGCAGATCCCAGCGGATCTTGGACTGCACCGGCTGTTTCTTGCCGCCCCGCACTGGCGTCTGCACCTGCTCGCCGTAGCTCAGGACCTCGAACCGCACGAGCTTGTCGATGTCGTTGGCCGTCAACGACGCCTGATAGAACTGCACGCCAAACTGCTGCATCCGAATCGCGGCCACACTGATCATAGGAATCGGTCCAAACTGTCGGATTCTACCGGCGTGCTATCGATGGCTCAACCGTTATTGGCCCAGGATCTACTCGGCGACCTCAGCATCTTGGGTGAGCAAAACCATGGAATCTAGTTGATTTATAAGGCTTTACTGAAGTCTGACGGTCTCCGCCGAAAGTCAGCAACCCTTGTGCGCTGAGGCTCTCGATTAGGCCATTCACCCGAAAACTCGGGCCCACGCCGAGGCCAGGGACCGCGCAGCAGATCTGTAACTTTGAGCAGTCGGACCCTCCGCCATCACTTGACGATCAGCAGCCGATAGTTGGCCGGATGAACGAACTGAATGCCGTGCTCCATGAGCATCGCGTCGTCCTCTATCGGGATGCGGAGCTTGCGGCCGCCCCACTCCGGGATGGGGGTGTAGGCGAAGAACTCGAACGCGAACAGATGCTGCAGGTGCAGCGCCAGCGTGCGTTGCCACGGCTGCCACGTGGTCAGCGACGGCCCGATGTCGTGTCCGGTGTTGCCAACGGGGTGAAACCCGTACACGACATCGGTCTTCTCGTCGTTGACGGGCTGATTGAACTCGATCACGTTGTAGCCGGCCGCGCGCAAGGCCGCGTCCATGGCTTTCATCGTCTCGTCGGCGCGCACGCCGGGCTTGATCGCAGCCTTGAGGACGTCGCGTACGGCGATGGCTCGATCGAAGGCGCGCTGAATGCTGGCCGGCGCGGTGATCTCTCCTGGCTTCAAGACGTACGCCACGCGCTTGACATCGGTGCCGAAGTTCATGAGCTGAACGCCCCAGTCGATCATGAGGACGTCGCCGGGCTGAATGAGGCGGGCGGTGGAGGTCGCGGCGATGCCTTCCGGCCCGGTGATGTAGACCGACGGCATGTCGAACTCCGACCCGAGACCCCGTTCGAGCAGCCGATCTTGCAGCCACCAGGCGACATCTTCGAGGGTCGTCTTGCCTGGCGTGATCACTTCATTGGACAAGGCGCGCTCGGCGAGCTGAATCGCGATGCCGGCGGCCTCTCCGAACGCGACGATCTCGGCCGCGACACGCCGGGATCGGAACTCTGAGACGAGGCGCTCTGCACTGACCATGCGAGACGCGAACGGCGCGCCGAGCGGACACGAGATGCTCGTACATCGAATGCGACAGGCCATCGGCGGGTCCGAGTTCCGCCGACATGTTGACGCCGATGCGCTTGGGGTTGCGCTCGGCGACGAAGGCACGAAGCGTCGTGGCCGGCGCAACGATATCGTACGCCCCCGACTGCTGGAGCAGGTAGCCGCTGGGTCCGAGCGCAGCCCGCTCGATACGGTGGGTTCCGCGATCGGTGAAGACGTAGTAGCCGATGCCGGTGACATATCCCCGGCCGAGGTCTTCCCAGAGCGGCTCCCGATGGTTTTCCTTTACGGCCACGATCCACATGTCGATGCCGGCGTTTCGCATCGCCAGTGGCAGGATCTGCTCGAACTTGTCGAGGCGGATCTGGCGTTGGACTTCCCAACGGCGCCTGGCCTCCTGACCGAGGGCTGACGCGACAGGCGTGAGTGGCCAGAGGGCAGCCGCTATCGCCGCCGAAACGACGATCCTCATGCTCATGCTCATGGGCTGGATTGTAGCCAAGAGGCGGCCCGATTCCTCGAACAGATGGACGCCGCCCGGGCCGATGCTCAAGGCGCCTCGACGACGCTGACGTCGATGACCTCGTTTGCCTCGGCCTGGAGATAGGTTCTGAGCAGGTCGACGTTGCGCAGGTTGGCGCGAAACCAGAGGTCGGCGACGTCGCCGGCGACAGGGACGGTACCGAGTAGGAAATCGAACAGGACATTGGCGAGCATCTTCGCGATGACGTCCCCGGGCACGCCGTACTTGAGACCGCGCGCGATGAGCGAAACGGAGACGGCCGCCGACAGCAGGTCGCCGGCGACCGGAACGAGCCCGACCAGCGCGTCGAGGCCGACCGGACCCACCACGGGCAGTCTGACGATCGCATCCATCACGCGCGCCGTGCGCTCGATCGATTCAGCGAACTCGCGCCGCGCCTGGCTCTCGGAGACGCCCTCCGCGGCGGCATAGGTCCCGAAATGTGTGACGCGTCGAGCCGTCGCCTGGGCGCCCTCCGCAGCTCGCCGCCCGGTGCGGGTGCTCGCCGCGCGGCGTGCCGCCTCAGCCAGCACTCGGGCAATGTGGTCGGTCGCGCGGTTCGCCGCTCGCTCGAAGAGCCAGCGCAAGGCCAGATAGGTGCCGAGCGCGATGGAGGCCAGAATCGCCAGGACGCCGATCAGGATGAGCAGGATCTCCATCACCACGCACTCTCGGGCATGAGGTCCATCATGCCCCGAGAACGGCTGGCGTCCTTCATCGGCGGTTCGTGGTCGGACTTTCCAGATGGCCAGCTGGACATCGTTTGTGGCCTGAGGCGTAACGAATGACGCAAGTCTTTCGACCGGCCATGGAAGATGTCCGCCCCGCCGGAGGCGAGGCCACACGAGATATGGATGCTAGCGAGGCTTCGCCTCAGACCGCCGAGCATGGTGGGCGGTGAGGCTCCGCCTCGCTAGTGGCAGTATCGAAGCGTCGCTTTGCTAGCCAGCTCCGAAGGCCAAAGTCGATCCGAATGAGACAAGTTTTCGCGAATGGCCGCAGGAGATGGCCGGCCCCGCGGAGCGGGGCCAAGACGACAACGAGGGCACCAGCGAGGCTGCTCGTC
>JBQTIE010000055.1:0-2648 GCA_052389315.1 Acidobacteriota bacterium | reverse complement strand
CGCCGGCCTTGAATTCGTCACTGAAGCTGCGTCGGGTTCGTTTCCGTTTTGTGTCGGCCATCGTGGACATCGTATCCCTCTCTGGGAAAGTGTCCACGAAACCGGATCAAGCCCATTGCCGTACAACGGTCTTTGAAACTGGGCAACAGCGCAACGGGGACAAGGACGCAACCAGCGCCGGCGTCGAAGGGCTCGGTAAGACGACGAAGCAAAACCAGGCCCATTGACACGTCTCCTGCGGGGACACGCCCTCACCGGGCATTGAGGGCGGCAATAAGTGGACACCTAAGGGTCCCCTCAGCCGCGCAGCAGTCGGCGACAAGCCGTCGCAACGTCGATTCGATGCGCCGGAGATCTCGGAGCTTTGCACGCACATCTTCCAGTTTTTCCTCGGCCCTCACGCGCGCCTCGTCGCAGTGGGTTCCGTCTTCCAGTTGCAGCAGGCCCGCGATCTCGTCGAGGCTGAACCCTAGACGTTGCGCGGACTTCACGAACTTGACCCGCGCAACGTCCGCTTCTCCGTAGCGGCGAATCTGCCCGTAGGGCCGCGTCGGCTCGGGCAACAAGCCCCTCCGCTGATAGAACCGGATGGTCTCGACGTTGACGCCGGCAGCCGCCGCAAAGGCGCCCACCGACAGGCTCGGCTGATGGCGTGTCATCCCTGTTGACTCCGTACTTAAGTACGGAAATAAGCTTTATCTGTGACGGGCGCTCTTCGGAAGGAGAAACGCAGGTCAGAGACCAGGCGGGGCCGGGGAGCCCTCTTCGTCGGCGGCCTCGCGGCGATTCTGGCATCAACGTGCTGCCTTGGCCCCCTGGTGCTGCTCATGCTTGGGATCAGCGGCGCGTGGATCGCCAATCTCACGGCGCTTGAGCCGTACCGCCCGATCTTCATCGGCGTGGCCGCCGTGGCGCTGTTCTTCTCGTACCGCCACATCTTCCGTCCGGCCGTCGCGTGCCGGCCCGGTGAGGTGTGTGCGGTGCCGGAAGTCCACGCGACGTTCAAGGCACTGTTCGGGGTGGTCGTCGTCCTGCTGCTCATCGCCGTCAGCTATCCACTCTTCGCGCCGTTCTTCTACTGAAACCCATTGGGACGAGACCATCTACTGAAGGAGACCACCATGAAAACTCTGCTCTCCGTGGCCGCTGCGCTACTCCTCCTCGCGAGCTCGGCGTGGGCGGCGCCCAAGACCGTCACATTGATCGTGTCTAACATGATCTGCGCGACGTGCCCGATCACCGTGAAGCAGGCGCTGATCAAAGTCGACGGTGTCAGCAAGGCCGCTGTCGACTTTGACAAGAAGGAGGCGGTGGTCA
Organism: Acidobacteriota bacterium; assembly: GCA_052389315.1. Lineage (GTDB taxonomy): Bacteria > Acidobacteriota > Vicinamibacteria > Vicinamibacterales > UBA2999 > JACCSI01. Next base: position 1,331 of record JBQTIE010000055.1, on the reverse strand, counting down.
CGTTCGACGATGCCAAGACCAACGCAGCGGCGCTGATCAAAGCCACCACGGATGCGGGCTACCCCTCTACCCTCAAAGGAACCGAAAAGAGGTAGCGCCGTGAACACGCGTACCGCGGGGCCGGAGCGTGCGTCTGCGACGCCAGAGCAGCTATCCCACGCGCGCGATCGTCAACCCCCCGTGCGCATCGCTGTCATCGGCAGTGGCGGCGGAGCGATGGCGGCGGCACTCAAGGCGACCGAGCTTGGCGCGACCGTTACAGTGATCGAACGCGGCATCATCGGAGGGACCTGCGTCAATGTGGGGTGCGTACCGTCGAAGATCCTGATCCGTGCGGCGCACGTTGCCCAAGTGCGTCGCGAGAGCCCCTTCGATGAGGGACTCTCGGCGGTGCCTCCGGTCGTCAACCGGCCACGCCTGCTGTTGCAGCAGCAACGGCGCGTCGACGAGCTGCGGCGCGCCAAGTACGAGGACGTCCTCGCGGGCACAGCCGGCCTCACGGTCCTGCACGGGGATGCGCGCTTCGAGGACCGCCACACCCTCAAGGTGAGTCTGGTCGGAGGCGGCGAGCGCAAGGTCTCTTTCGATCGGTGCGTGATCGCGACCGGTGCGAGTGCGTCTGTCCCACCCATCCCGCGCCTGACGGAGACTCCGTACTGGACTTCGACCGAGGCGCTCGCGAGCGACCGCATCCCGCTGAGGCTGGCGGTGATCGGATCGTCGGCGGTCGCGGTGGAACTCGCGCAGGCGTTCGCGCGTCTCGGCAGTGACGTGATGATCCTTGCCCGCAGCACACTATTCTCCCGCGAGGACCCCGCCATCGGAGAAGTTGTCACCGAGGCGTTTCGTGCTGAGGGCATCACGGTGTTGACGCACACACAGGCCTCTCGTGTGTCGTACGTGGGCGAGGAGTTCGTGCTCTCCAGCAATCGCGGTGAAGTGCGTGCCGACAGACTCCTGGTGGCCACCGGTCGTGCGCCGAACACGCGTGCCCTCAATCTGGACGCGATCGGCGTGACGCTCGATACGCGCGGCGCCATTATCATCGATGACCAAATGCGAACCAGCGTGCCCAACGTCTTCGCCGCCGGTGACTGCACCGACCGCCCGCAGCTCGTCTACGTCGCGGCTGCCGCTGGCACAAGAGCGGCCATCAACATGGTGGGCGGCAATGCCACGCTGGATCTGACCACGATGCCGGCGGTGGTCTTCACTGATCCGCAGGTGGCGACCGTGGGGCTGTCTGACGCAAAGGCCCACCTCCTGAGTATCGAGACCGACACCCGGAGGTTGCCGCTGGACGCCGTACCTCGGGCGCTGGTCAACTTCGA
>JBQTIE010000054.1:0-17455 GCA_052389315.1 Acidobacteriota bacterium | reverse complement strand
TTTGGTTGGCCCACAACTCCCCCTCACACCACAACCCCCCCACGGGCTGCCCTTTAAACCCCCTTCCCCCTCCACCCCTTTAGTGTTTGGCGGTGTCGTCTGGCCGCCCGCCCCCCGCCAAGACCGTTATGCGGTTCCACAACGGGTACAACATCCTCGTTCGGAGCCGGATAACGGTCTACGCTTTCTCGCAGACTGCGCTGCGAGAAAGTGGCCCTTCGGGCAGCCGATGGTGAGCGCAGTCTGCGAGAAAGCAAGATATTGCACCTGCTGCAAAGCACCGGTAGCCTCTGCCGATGGCGGATCAGCTCAGCGCGCGTTATCAGGACCTTCTCGACGGCACCTACGACTGCGTGGACCGCATCGTGTTGAACGGCTACTTCCGACCCGGGCACAACGCCGGCGGCTTTCGCGTCTGGTGGCGCCGCCTCACCGGATCCGACGCGACGCTCGACCACACGCATCTGATGCGCATGGCCGGGCGGTTCAGCCGTCGCGTCCGGGCCTATGCCAAGGCAAACAGCATCCCGGTCATCGATTGTCGCGTCGACGAGCGCAAGCACGAACTGGCCGAGCGGTACCTCGCCACGACGTCCGTGGCCGAAGGCGTCTTCCTGATCCTCGTCGGCAAAGCGCAGGCGCCCGTCTGGGACGTCAGCGGCAAGCACCATCTCGAGCGCAAACGCCCGTTGCCCTACGTCAACCACTACTCGTTTCATCTCCTCGATCGCGAGTGGGGCCATCTGACGATCACAATCAGTGGTCATCCCCCGTTCCCGGCTCAGGTCATCCTGAACGGCCATGAGTGGGTCGCCTGTCAAGCACGGAAGACTGGCCTTCAGTTCACCAAGGAGGGCAACTGTTTCACGCACATCTTGGATCTCGCAGGCTTTGCGCGGATCGCAGACACCTTGTCCGACGAACGGACGATAGGGCGGTTGCGTGAGGCCTGCGAGCGCTGGATCTATTCGGCCTGTTTGTGCTTCGCGCTCGACCTCGACGAGCAACGCCGGAGCGGCTTTCGCTATCAGTATTCGAACTACCAACTCGAGTACAGCCGCAATCTCGTCTTCACGGTCGGCGGGCGCATGGACCAAGTGTTTCAGGCCCTGATCGACCGCACACGCCGCCGGATGGATCTGCGCACCGTCAAAACCATCCTGGGCTATCAGCGCCGGCCACGCTACCGGCCGCGGCGCGGCAAGAAACAGCCGACATGGGAAGTCACCGTCGAGAGACCTGTGTACGATCTGACGATCTTCAAGCTGCACTGCGGCTGCTTGACGCTGAAGATCTACACCAAAGGCGAACGCGTGCTTCGCATGGAGGCGATCGCCCACAACACCCAGGCGTTGGGCCGCCGCGCGCTGGCGGAGTTTCCGGCGCTGGTCACCGAGCTGAAAGCCATCCTCGAGCGCTTCGTAGACGCCCTCGCCTGCATCGATCGCTGTTTCATCGGGGGCGAGATGCTCGATATCTTGCCGCTCCCGTCGCAGGTGGGGCACACGATGGTCGGCGGCGTGGACCTCAACAAACCGCGGATGCAATGGGTGACCGACGCTGTGCTCGCCCTGGCGATGACGCCCCGGGGCTTTACCACCTCTGACGTGGCGCGGCAGGTCCAGCGCCTCGGCGGCGCGGCCGCCTCGGCGTACACCCCCCGCCGCGCCGCCTACGACCTGAAGAAGCTGCGCGGGAAGCACCTCGTGCAGCGGATTGACGGCACTCGGCGGTACGAGGCGACATCCACCGGTCTTCGCACCTTGGCGACCGTGACCGTGCTCCGCACCCACGTCATCAAGCCTCTGTTGGCGGCGGCCCAACCCGACGCCCCGGCGTCCGCCGCCCACCACGCCACCCCGTTGGATCAACACTATCAGGCGCTCAGGACTGGTATGCACGGCGTCTTTCACGAACTCGGAATCGCGGCATGATCGACAATTGCTTGTACATGAGGCGCTGGTAAGCGCCTAAGCCTCGTGTGTTAACGTGGGCGGGTACTTCACCAACCCACCGAGCCAGCTCGACAGTTCGGCAAGGGTTTCAACCCATCCGCCGGCTTCTTTCCGAAGGGAGCGATCCAGTCATGATCCAGAAATACAGCCTACTCATCGTCGTTCTTGGTCTCACGGCGGCTTGCTCGGCGGCGGCGCCGCCCGCCGTAGACGCGGCGGCCGAGGAACAAGCGATTCGCGCGATGTCCGCGAAGTGGCTCGAGCTCGAACGCGCAAAGGATGCCGCGGGCGTTGCGGCGCAGTTCCTGGATGACGCAACCGTGACATGGGCAGGAACTGGCACGGCCACCGGGCCCGCGGCGATCGAGGCCCTTCTCACCAAGTCGTGGAGCGAGGCTCCGAGCGTCGTCACGACGTGGTCGACCGATCGGGTGCACGTGGCCGCCTCTGGCGACATGGCCGTCGAACAGGGGACCTGGTCGAGCACCGGCGGCCCTACGGGCGACGACCACGGCAAGTACATCACGCTGTATCGGAAGGTGAACGGCGCCTGGAAGGTCGCGGCGGACACGTCGGGCAGCCTGAAGGCGATGAGCTGAGTCGAAAGCGCTTTGGGCGACCTCGCGCCCCAGCGTGGCGCTTACACGGCCTCAGCTCTCGGCTTACCTCCGCGACCGCGGGCCGTCCCATCGTCCGGTCGTGTGCCGGGCGGCGGCGATCTTCGCTTCTCGAGGTGGCGGACCACCTCGTGCGCGGCCTCGAGCCACGCCAGCTTCTCGGCGAGCGTCAAGCTCGCGAGCCGCCGAGCCTGCGCCGTCTTGTGGCCTTCCCAGCCTCGCTCCCACGCTCTCGCGTCAGGCGCATCACTCATCGACGTGTTCCTTCAGCCGGCGGAGCGCGCCGACGTCCTGGAGGTCCTGCGGGCGTGCGGCGCGTTGCTTGAGCGCCAGGAGATCGTCGAAGCTCACGAACGTCGCGACGACACCGGGCGAGACCTCCATGCGGGACGCGCGCGCGTACGCCGCGTCGAACTCCAGCGGGGCCTCGACGAACACGTCGATTTCAGTGGCGGTGTGTGCGTCGCTCCACAGAGAGAATACCGTCAGGCCTTTCTCGCGAACCCACGAGGCTCGTATTGTCGCATCGGCGAACTCGGCCAGCGCGACGGGCGCACGCGGGCGATAGCCGAGATCGCTCAACGCGTTCAACGCCCGACCGACATTCGGCTCGTCGAGATCGAGAATGACGTCGAGATCGGCCGTGAACCGCACGTGGCCGTGGGCGACGACCGCCAGTCCGCCGGCAACGAGGTAGCGGACGTCGGCCCGGTTGAGCGCGGCAATGATGGCCTCGACGCTGCCCTTCTGCATGATGCTCGACGGATGATACCCGTTTGGGCCATGTCTCTGTCCTCTCGTCGGGTCGCTGGCGCCAGAACGCCCCTCATCGCTCCCGCCACCGCCGCGGCATCTCCGTGCCCCAGCCGATTGTGAGGACGACGTCCTCGACACCCGTCGCGGCGGGCACGTCGAGCCGCATGAACTCGGTGAGCGCGCGCTCTGTGTCCGCTGAAGGCCTGGTACCTTGGTGCCCGGTGCCGCAGCCGGGACGCGCGGGCATCGCAACCCGGCGAAAAAGACAGTCGATGCCTATTCGCTGCGCAGCGCATCCAGCGGGTTGCAGTTGGATGCCCGGCGCGCCGGCAGGTACGTCGCGGTGACCATCACCCCTCCGAGCCCCACGGCGACGGCCGCGAACGTCGCCGGATCGAGCGCGTTGACATAGAGGAAGCTGGACACGAGGCGAGCCGCCACTGCCGCCCCGGCGCAGCCGAGCACAATGCCGATCGTGACGACGACCGCGCCCTCACCAACCACGAGGGCGGTGACATCTCGAGCGTGGGCGCCGAGTGCCAGCCGGATACCGATCTCTCGTGTGCGGCGCGAGACGGCGAACGACATGACGCCGTAGAGGCCGATCGCCGCGAGAGTCGCGGCGAGCAGCGCGAACAACGTCAGCATTCTCGCCGCCATCCTCGCGGGAAAGAGTGAGCTGGCGACGAGCGTCGAAAGCGGCTGGACGTCGGCGACTGGCAGATTCGGCTCGACTTCGAGCAGCGCGCGCCGGAGATCCCCCACGACGGCCTGCGGCGCTCTCGTCGTCCGGACGAACAGCGTCATCCCCGACTCGTGCTGTTGCGCCACCGGCTGAAACACGAACGGCGCCGGCGCCTCACCAAGCGTGCGGTACTTGCTGTCGCGAACGATGCCGACCACTTCTCGCCAGGGACTGTCCGCTCGGCCGAGCCTCACCAATTGCCCCAGCGCCCGACCTCCCGCAAAGTACGTCGCGGCGAACGTTTCGTTGACGACGATGGCGCCCGGAGCGCCTTCGGCATCGCGCGCGGAAAAGTCGCGGCCCGCGACCAGCTGAATGCCCATGGTTTCGAAGTAGCGGAGGCCCACGACATTGAGCTGCGCCATCGGCAGGCGGTCGGCACCGGGCGTGGCGGCCGCCGCATCCGCTCCCCGCGCGATTCCATCACTGAATCGAAGCGTGGTCATGCGGCTGCTTCCGGCGAGCGGCACAACACGCGCGACGCTGGCGGACCGAACACCCGGCAGCGCCTCGACGCGCTCGAGCACGTCCCGATAGAACTGCTGCCCTCTCGCCCGTGAGTATCGGAGCACATCGATCCGCAGGCTCGCCGTCGCGAGCTCCTCCACCGCGAAGCCCGGCGAAATCCCTTGCGCTCGCCAGAAACTCCTCAGAAACAACCCACCAAGGACCAGCAGGACGATTGACATGGCGACCTGCGCCACCACGAGCGCGGCGCGGCCGCGCAGGTGGGTACGACCCGCCGCGCTGAGCGGCGCCGCATCCTGCAGCGCCGGAAGCAGACTCGGGCGCGAGGCCTGCAGCGCTGGCGCGAGGCCGGCCAGCACCGATGCCAGCACCGCGACCAGCATGGTGAACGCAAGCACGCGCCCATCGATCGGCAGATCGAGCGTGAACGCGAACACGCCCGTCGCCGGCACGAGGCCAGCCAGAGCATCGAGCGCCCACGAGGCCCCGAGGAGGCCGAGCACGGCGCCGCCGACGGCCAGCAACAGACTCTCGGTCAGGAGCTGACGCACGAGCCGCGCGCGGCTCCCGCCGATGGCGAGCCGGACGGCCATTTCGCGGCGCCGCGCCACGGCTCGGGCGATCAAGAGGTTCGTCACGTTGACGGTGGCGATCAGAAGCACCAATCCCACGATCCCCATCAGCAGCAGCGCCGAGTTCCGCAGCATGGGATAGGCGCGCGGATCGACGCGGCTCACCCGGTAGACCGATGCGATCTGATCGCGGTTTGTCTCGGGGTAGGCCTGCTCGAGCTGGCGCGCCACGGCGGACATGCCGGCCTGCGCCTGATCGAACGTGACGCCCGGCCGAAGCCGTCCGATCACGCTGAGCCACCCCGCGTACCGCTGCGTGAGCAGGTCTGGATCCATCTCGCCCGAGAAGCCTGCCCGGGGAGGCCGGACGAGCGCCTGCATCGCCATCGGGATGTACAGGTCGATGTTCTCCAGCAGGTTCGATCCGCGAAACAGGGGAGGCATGACCCCAACCACGACATACGGCCGTCCGTTGATCAGCAAATCGCGGCTCACGACCGATTCGGCACCGCCGAAACGGCCCATCCACAGCGCGTAGCTGATCACGACAACCGGGTGGCTCCGGAGCGTTCGGTCGTCGGCCGGCGAGAACGTGCGCCCGCGGACCGCGTGCACGCCCAGCACGTCGAAGTAGTTGCCGGACGCGATGACGCCGCGCACGAGCTCCGGCGACTCGTCGGCCGACAGGCTGACCGCGATCTCGCCGTACGCCGCCAGGTCGTTGAACACGTCGTTCTGATCGCGGTAATCGAGGTAGTCGGGATACGACGTCGTACCCCACGGACTCTCACGGCTCCCCGTGAAGACGTAGGCGAGCTCACCCGGCCTCTCGACCGGCAACGGGCGCAGCAGCGCCGCATTGACGATGGTGAAGATCGAGGTGTTCGCCCCGATGCCAAGCGCCAGCGACGCGATCGCGGTCAGCGTCACAGCCGGATTCCCGCGCAAGACCCGCAGCCCGTAACGGATGTCGAGCAGCATTGTGTTCACCATGAAACTTGTCTCCTGTGTCGAGAGACCGCGTCTGTCGGTATCAAACCGCATGCCGCGGGAAAAGCGGCGGCTTTTCAGCGGGACCGTGGGTCGGCCCGTCCGAATCCGAACAGGCAGCGTTCGACAGCGGGCATGCGATCCGGCCGCGTATAATGCCCGGGTGACCGACCGCGCCCCTTCCGCCCGGCCGGGCGCAACGGCCCGGCGGTTCCCGTCGAACACCGACGCCGACCGGCACGACGCCGAGTTCTGGCGCCAGGTGCCGCCGCACGAACGCGTGCTGCAGGTGTGGCGGCTGTCGGTCGAGCAATGGCAGCTGCTTGGACGCGCGCCCGATGAACCCGGACTTTGTCGAACTGTTGCGAGCCTTCGCGGTCGCTGACGTCCGGTTCCTCGTCGTTGGCGCCTACGCGCTCGCGCATCACGGTCGCCCACGCGCGACCGCCGATCTCGACCTCTGGGTCGAGCGACGCCCGCGAACGCTCCGCGCGTGATGCACGCGCTCGCCGCGTTCGGGGCACCCATGCACGACATCGCCGAGAACGACTTCGTCCGTCCTGGTGTTGTCTTTCAGATCGGCGTACCGCCGGGGCGAATCGACATCCTGACCGAACTCACCGGCCTCTCGTTCGCGGAGGCATGGCCGGCCCGCGAGGCCGGCCGATTCGGCGACCTCACGGTTGATTTCCTTGGGCGTGACGCGTTCCTTCGCAACAAGCGCGCGACCGGCCGCGCGAAGGATCTCGGGCGACATCGAAGGTCTCTTGGGACCCCCGTAATCGGCGGTCTGGCCGTGCCGGCTCTTGCCTCATGCGGTTGGCGTGAGAGCAGTGTATGATTCGCCGGCAATCGCCAGCGCGTGAAACCTCCCGACACTTCTCACTCTCTTGGAGTTGACATGCCAGACGTCGTAGTGGCAGCGCCGGTCCGTGGTCGAGAGCGCATCATGAGCCTCGACGTGATCCGTGGAGTGGCGCTCTTCGGCATCCTGCTCATGAACATCACGATGTTCGGATTGCCGATGTCCTATTCGGATCCGACGGTGTGGGGTGGCGCGACAGGCCCCAACCTCTGGGCGTGGATCACGGCGACGGTGCTCTTCGAGGGCACGCAGCGCGGCATCTTCTCGATCCTGTTCGGGGCGGGCCTGATTCTGCTCACCTCACGCCTGGACTCGAGCGGCCGCGCCGATGCCGCGGACATCTTCTACCGCCGATCGCTGTGGCTCCTCGTCTTTGGCATCATCCATTCCTACCTGCTCTTGTGGTCAGGCGAGATCCTCTACTACTACGGGTTGACGGCGCTGTTCCTGCACGCCCTTCGCAAGCTCCAGCCGCGCGCGCTGCTGACCATCGCGGGGGCCGGTCTCGTCATCGGCGCGGTCTGGAACGTGGCCGACTCCTACCATGCCACCGAGACATGGAACAAAGCAGCGGCCGCGCAGGCGGTGCTGGCCACGGGCGGCACGCTGACCAGCGAGCAGCAGGCCGACCTCGACGCGTGGAAGGCGTTCGAAGGCGAGACCAAGCCGGATGAACGGACGCTCACCAGGGACATCGAGGCGCACCGAGGATCCTACCTCGACGTGCTGACCTTCCAGGCGCCGCTCAACGCGCACTATCAATCGTGGTTCGCCTATCGCTACTTCTTCGACATCTTCTCGATGATGCTCGTGGGCATGGCCCTCTTCAAGATGGGTGCGCTGACCCTCGAGCGGCCGCCGTCGCTCTACTGGAAGATGGCGCTGGCGGGCTACCCGATCGGCCTGGCGATCAACCTCTACGAACTGCAAATCGTGCTGGACGGCCAGTTTTCCGTGCTGTCACTCTTTCGCGCTTCGTGGACCTACGATCTCGGGCGCCTGGCGATGACCGTCGGGCACCTCGGCGCCCTGCTGCTGTTCTGCCGCTCCGGGTGGCTGCGCTGGCTGCAGCAGTCTTTGGCCGCGGTCGGAAGGATGGCCCTCTCCAACTACGTGGCCCATTCCATCATCTGCGCCTTCGTCTTTTACGGATTCGGCTTCGGCCTCTATGGTCGGCTCGAGCGCCACCAGTTGTACTACGTCGTCGTGGCCATCTGGGTGTTTCAGCTCGTCACGAGTCCGATCTGGCTCCGCCACTACCGCTTCGGCCCGTTCGAATGGCTGTGGCGATGGCTGACGTATCTGCAGCGGCCCCCGATGCGGAGAGCCGTAGGCGGGGGCACACCGGCACCGCAGCCGCAGGAGCTGTAAGACGTTCCTCGATGGCCCTCAGGCGCCGCGAAGCGTGACCGTCTCGCCGATCTCGCGCCACCCGAGCCGGCCCTGTTCGGCGGCCAGTGCGATCTCCGCCCGTTCGATCGGCTCTCGGAGCGGCTCGCGGCTCAACTGAAACGACTGGTGATGAATCGGCAGGAACAACCGCGCGCCGGCCGCATCCGCCATCGCCACGGCCTGCTCGGGCGTGCAGTGATTGGCAATCCACGGGTCGTAGGTGCCGATGGGCATGATCGCCGCGTCGAACGGCCCGTATCGGCGATGATCGCGGAAGTGCGGCGTCAGCGCCGTGTCGCCGCCGAAGAGCAGGCGCCGGCCCTCGCGCTCGACGACGAAGCCGGTGTAGCCGCGGTAGGTGTCGCGGCGGACTCGGGCGCCCCAGTGTTTCACCTGGATCGCGCGCACGTGTACGTCGCCGCGAGGCGCTGCCACGGTTGTCGCATCGTTCCAGCGCAGTTCCGTGACGGATGAAAAGGGGTGGCGCGGCAGCAGATCGCTTGTCGAGGCGGCCATGACAGCCGCCGGTTTTCCGCGCACCGCCGCCAGCGACGGCGTGTCGAGATGATCGAAGTGGGCGTGCGACACGAGCACCAAGTCCAGGTCGGGGAGCTTCTCGGCCGACATCGCGCACTGCACCAGCCGGAGCGGTCCGAGCGATCCCAGCCCGAGATCGACGCCGATCCGCGAAAACAGGGCGGGATCGGTGAGAATCCGCACGCCGTAGAAATTGATCAGGACCGTGGCGTGCCCGAGCCAGGCCATCGTGACCTCGTTGTCGGGCCACGTCGCGGGCGTCGGCTCGTACGGCGCTGGAGGCACGTCGCGACCCCACTCGGCAAAGCGCTCCCTGACGAACCGCGCGTACCAAGACGAAGACGAGCCGACCCATGCCGTGGTGCCAACGCCAGCGGCCACACCGGTGGCGAGGAACGTGCGACGAGTCCAGCGGCGCGATCGGTCAGCCAAAGTCCCCCCTCACTCATCGTACTGGTCGGGCGCCGCCCCGTTCAAGATCGGGCCCAATGCTCCGGTTGCGGCGCCGGTTGCTGGACGCCGGCCGGCTTGACGGGCACTCGGCTGGCGAGCTCGCCCGGGCCCCGTTCTGGACCTTTGACAGTCACCTTGCAGCTAGGCCGGCGGGTACTTCGCCGCCAGCTTCCTCACGGTCGTGGCGTTGCGCAAGGTGGCGGGCATCTTCGCTGCTTTCTCCAGCACGGCACCCGAGAACTTCGATTCGCGCAGGCCCGTGCGGCACAGCCAGTACAGCTCGCGCCCGTGCAGGTGGAAGTCGTCGGTGGCCGATCGGAAGCTGAGGATCTTCTTCATCGCCTCGGCTGTCGGCGCCGCCGACAGGAACGCGATGAACACGGTTGCCCCAGCCAAGGCCTTGTTTCCAAAGGGCTGGTACTCGGCGACCGCTGCCACTTCACGGCTGGTGCGCACAAAGGTGGCCACCGGATAGCCAAGTGCCCCTGCCAGCGCCCGCTCGATCTTCTTCTCGAGCTTCGTAGCGTCGGCCGACGACGACCTGAAGATGACGTTGCCACTCGCAATGAAGGTCGCCACGTCCGCGAACCGCAGGCCTTCGAAGACCTCTATCAGTTCCGTCATCTTCACGACACGGCCGCCGACGTTGACGGCTCTCAGAAACGCGAGGTATTGAATCGCCATGCGTGTGTACTCCGCTGCCGGCGGCGCCTCGGGTCGCGCCTTGACGCGTTTCGGCCGTCGTCTGGCAGAATAGCGACAATCCTACTCGTCCTCCTCCACCAGTGACCGGTTACCGACCGACTGGAGCATCATGGCTTGGATTACCCTCGCGCCCATCGCCGACGCCACAGGGCTGCTCAAAGCCGAATACGACGCCGCCATCGCCCGCGCCGGTCGCGTGTGGCAAATCGTCAGGATCAAGAGCCTCAATGCGCCCGCGCTCAAGCAGTCGATTGCCCTCTACGCCACCTTGATGAAAGGCTCGTCGCCGCTGTCGCGCGCTCAGCGTGAAATGCTCGCGGTCGTCGTCTCCCAGGCGAACGGCTGTCACTATTGAGTGGAAGCACACGCACACGACCTCCGTGCCGAGGTCGCAGACGAGGCGCTGGTGGAATTCGTGAAGACGGACTGGACGAAGGCTGCGCTGTCGGAGACCGACCAGGCGCTTCTCCGTTTCGCGATCAAGCTCACCAGGACACCCGGGGAGATGACCCGAGGGGACGTCGAGCACCTTCGCGCGGCCGGGTTCGACGATCGCGGCATCTCCGACGCCGTACAGGTGATCAGCTACTTCAACTACATCAACCGGGTCGCCGACGGCTTGGGTGTCGACCTCGAAGCGTGGATGCCGCCTCACCCGCATGGGGATCGGGACGTGACCCGGACGGAGTCCTGATCTCGTTCTCAGGCCTTCGCCCCTGGGGACCGGCACATCGGCCAGACGTCTTGACGAACACCCCGCCCTTCCGCGGCGGACGAGCGGAGCCTCGCCCGGGGCGACTCGCGGCCGGCCGACCGATCGAAGATCAGCCGTCGCAGCCCGGCCGCTCACAGCCAGCGGTACATCACGTACGCATCGACCAGGCCCAGCTCCCGGTGATTGAACACCTTTGGCAGCGTCCCGACGATGGCGAAACCAAGGTCCTCCCAGAGCCGGACGGCGGCGTGGTTCGTGCTCACGACGAAGTTGAACTGCATCGCGAGGTACCCTCGAGCGCGCGCTTCCTCCAGGCAATGGAGTCCGAGCTGGCGACCAATGCCCTGCCCCTGCGCCGCAGGATCCACCATGAACGACGCGTTGGCCACGTGGGACCCGCGATCCCGCATGTTCGCCACGAGCTTGTAGAAGCCGACGACACGGCCGTCGCGCTCGGCGACGAAGGAGATCACGTCCGGCGCCAGAAAGTACGCGCGTGCGCGCTCGGGCGGCGTGTCCGGCGCGAAGGTATAGGTGTCACCGCGCGCGATGATGGCTTGGAAGATGGGCCACATGCCGGCGAAATCCGCTTCGGTGGCCGGCCGGATGGTCAGGGGGTCACCCCTTGTCTGCGTGACGTCACCTTCCTAGAAGGGGGCTGTCCCCTTTTCGCCGGCCAGTGCGCATTCCTCGGCAACCGTCAAATAGCGACGGACGCTGTCGTTCCCGATGACGTAAGGGTGGGGCTCGCCCGGCCTGCGGGTCGCCAGCGCGGGTTGCTTGCGCTTCGATCCGTCGAAGTCGGTGTGGTTGGCAATCAGCACGTCCGCCCCGGCTTTCGTCACGATGTCCCGGAAGCGGCGCGCCGAACGGATGTAGGTCTCGAACCAGAACTTCGGCGGGCGATCGGGGGTGATGTAGGTTGGGGATCCGCTCATCCAGTTGAACGCCGTGCCGCCCCACGCCGCAGCCAGATGCGGCTTGCCGCCATCGCGGACGGGAACAAGCGTCGAGATCGTACCAAGCGTGTGCCCTGGCGTGAGGTACATCGTCAGCGTCGTATCGCCGAGCGTCAGGCGCTGCCCATCGGTCGCCACCACGTCCCGCTCGGGCTTCGGCCACGACCCGCGATCGCGAGCCATCAAGTTCCAGTCCGACTCAGAAGCGACGATGCGGGCGGCGAAACGATCCTGAAGATAGCGGGCGCCCGCGGCGTGATCGCTGTGGCCGTGGCTGATAATCACGTACTTGATCGATTTTGGGTCGAGGCCGAGCTTGGTCAGTCCCTGCACGACCTGTTCGTCCACCGAGTAATGAAAGATGGCATCGATGAGGATGATGCCCTCGGAGGTCGTGACCGCCCACGCCGAGTACTCTCTCTCGCCGACGAAATACAGGTTGTCGAACACCTTCACCGGCTCGACGTGCCAGGTCGAGCGGTCCGGAGGCCGGGGCACGGCAGGCGGACCAGCGGCCGCAGGTGCGCCGGGCGCCGCTGGCGCCGCCGTCGGCGCAGGTGCTCTGCGTGCGGCGGGCGTCGCGCACAGGCGGGTGAACAATGCGATGTGGTCCCGGGCCGCTGCGGCCTTCGCGGCCGCGACATGGGCGTCCACGGTTTGCGCGCTAACGCTCAGACCGACGGACGCAGCCAGCGCGACGACAAGACCAGCCAGCGCGACCGACCGCCCACCAAAAGTCTTCATGACAATGCTCCTTGAGGTTTGGCCATTGTAATCGCTGGGCGGTGCGGGCCATGGGGCATCGGCCTTCGGGCGCCCGGCTTCGGGCGAGGGCAATCGGAGTGCTACAGTGCGGTGAATCCGGTGACCACGCACTCACGCTCACGCTCGAGGAACACGTACCAGGCTGTCAGTGTGGCCGTTCTCGCGGCGTGGGCGACGGCGGCTGCCCTTGGATCGACTCCCGCCGCCATCTCACAGAAGCCATCCCCCCGCGCCGGGCGCATCGTCGTGCTGGGCGACAGTCTGGCGGTGTCGCCGAATCGAGACCAGGCGTTCCCGGCCTTGCTTCAGGAGCGACTCCGGCGGGCAGGGTGGCCCTGGACGGTCGTCAACGCCGGCGTGCGTGGTGATACGACGACCAGGGGCCTTCGCCGCGTCGATCGCCTGCTGAGCGATCGACCGGACATCCTCATCCTCGCGCTGGGCTCCAACGACGGGCTTCGCGCCACGCGCGCTGACGTCATGTCGCAAAACCTCGAGGAAATCATTCGCCGGGCGAAAGCCGCGGGAGCCCGGGTGCTGCTCTGCGGCGTGCAGCTGCCGGAAATACCGGGCTGGGCCTACGGACGCACGCTGCGCAACGTCTTCTCGTGGCTCGCTGACGAGCACGACCTGCCGCTCGTGCCCTACCTGCTCGATGGAGTGGCCCTGAATCGAGAGATGAACGGCCCGGACGGGATTCATCCGAACGCGGTCGGCGCCCGCCGCATCGCGGACAACGTGTGGCCGCACCTCGAGCCGATGGTGCGGGCCGGTCTGCGCGGGCGATGACCCACATGTCAGACCGGCCCTTTTGCGACTGGCTCCGCTCGCTAGAACCTCGCCTGAACCCGCACGCCCATCGTGCCCGGGGCGATGACAGGCGCGAACGAGACGCGAGGTGTGGTCGCCACCGACGGGTTGAACGCGAACGACCGTCGTTTGCCCTTGTCGATGGCCCAGCCGAAGAGACCCCCTAGCCCGGCCCCCACGGCGATCCAACTGGCCGCCCACGCGGTGCACCCCTCCCCGATCTCGTTCTGACAGAGTGCGTAGGACAGCCCTCCCGGGACGGCCCCCGCCAGCCCACCGACGACCAGGCCGATCACCAGCCCGTTGGTGGTCGAATCCTCGTGCGTCACGCGCGTGACCTGCTGCCCGGCCAGGTCCCTGACGCCGTCCCAGCTGCGGATTCTCAATGAGCCTGGCGACAACCCTATGACTTCGCCGCCAAGCCGCCATCGGGATCCCGATGTTTGCCCCACGCCCTCTACGTCAACGACGTCTCGCTCCCTGAGCACGGTGTTGAGATTCTCAAACCGAACGGATGCCATCTGCGCCTCCGACGACGCGGCACAGGCGACCAGGAGCGCCGTGGTGCACGCGCAGATACGGCAGGCTCGAACAGATCGCCGCATGGCATGCCTCCTCTTCCGGCTGGGCGACCGACGTCAGGCCCGGCCAGGTCGTCGGTCGTGGGAACGTCCCAGACTCATCCTCTAATGTGTCGATCGCAGCGAGAGGGGCTCACGTAGGGCCTGCACACGTTGACAAAAGGGGCCGGGCTTGGTTTTGCACACGTTGACAAAAGGGGCCGGGCTTGTTTGCACGCTTTGACAAAAGGGGCCGGGCTTGTTGTTTGCACGCTTTGACAAAAGGGGCCGGGCTTGATTTTCTCAGGGCGGCCGGCGGACGGCCGCGCCTTCCTGATAGGCGTAGGCGAGCTTCAGCCGCGTCGGCTCGCTCCACTCCGCCACAAGCAGCTCGAGGCCGACAGGCACGCCCAGCGGGGCCGATGCGGTCGGCTCGGAGAACCCAGCAGGAAACGTCAGGGCCGGAACGTCGTCTCCGGCATCGATTCGACGGATAGAAGCAAATCGCACGTTCTTCCGTTCGGTGTCGTGATCGGGCCGTCGATCTCGCAGGACGTGCCGTACGCGTTCGGTGGGATCCGCGTTACATTCAGAGACCGCATGCGATCGCGTCGCCAGCTACCTGTCCCGCGACCTGTCACACCCGGAGCGCGGCGCCAATTCCTGCTTGACGACCTTTTACAGGACATGGGTCACCTGGGGCGGACGCTCCGGACGCAGCCCAGCTTGGCCGTGGCCGCGGTCGTGATGTTGGCGCTCGGCATCGGCGCCACCACGGCTATTCTCAGCGTCGTCAAGGGGGTGCTCATCAACCCGCTGCCCTATCCCGATTCGGATGCGCTGGTTCGGATCGTTCACTCGATCGGCGGCGTCGATCAGCCGTACTTCAACGACCCGATCTATGCCACGTATGCGGACAACGCTCAGGCTCTTCAAGACGTCGGCGTCTGGAGCCCCGGAGAAACCGCAACGATTACGGGCCAAGGCGATCCTGAGGAGGTGCGCACGTTGAGGGCGAGCCGGGGAGTCCTGACGACGCTCGGCGTTCGGCCCGAAGTCGGGCGTTGGTTTTCGCGGGACGACGATACGCCCGGCGCGCCGGATACCGTGATTCTCGGTCACGGGTACTGGCAGCGGAAGTTCGGCCGAGACCGCGCCGTGTTGGAGCGACCGCTCAATGTCAATGCGCGTCCTCACCAGATCATCGGCGTGATGCCGGCGGGATTCCGATTCGCCGGCGAGCCCGAACTCATCCTGCCGCTGCAGATCGATCGCGGGCGGCTGATTGCGGGCTTTCGTCTCCTGGGCGTGGCCCGAATGAAGCCGGGGATCACGCTGGCGCAAGCCAACGCCGATGCCGCTCGCATCCTCCATATCTGGTTCGAGAACTCCGGCACGAGAGCCGCGGTCCGGGCGCGGTGGGCGCCGTCCCTTCGCCCCCTGAAACAGGATGTCGTCGGTGATGTCGGCAGGACCCTGTGGGTTCTGCTGGGAGCCATCACCATCGTGTTGCTCATGGCCTGCGCGAACGTGGCCAACCTGCAACTGGTACGAGCGGCCGCGCGTCAAAAGGAGTTTGCAATTCGTGCGGCCTTGGGCGCGCGCTGGACGCGAGTCGCGCGGCAGCTGGTCATCGAGAACCTGGCGCTTGCCCTGTTGGGCGGCGCACTGGGAGTGGGCCTCGCCTACGGCGGCTTGCGCGTGCTCAAGGCGATCGGTCCGTCAGACCTGCCCAGGCTCGATGAGATCTCGATCGACGCTGTTGTCCTCGGTGTCACGTTGTCTGTTTCTCTGCTGTCGGGGCTCCTGTTCGGACTCATCCCGATCCTGAAGTACGCCCAACCGCAGCTCGCGAACGCCCTTGCCGGCCGCGGCGTCGGCCTGACGCGCGACCGTCAGCGGTCTCTGCAGGCGTTGGTCGCGACACAAGTGGCTCTGGCGCTGGTGCTGCTCGTGGGCGCGGGTCTGATGATCAGGAGTTTCGAGGCCCTTCGTCGCGTTGATCCTGGCTTTACGGAGCCGCAGCACGTGCAGACGTTCAGCGTCACGATTTCGGCGAACATGGCCGCTGAGCCGGAACGCGTGACGCGCCTGCAACACGAAGTCCTGGACAAGATCGCCGCCATACCTGGTGTCGCATCGGCGGCGTTCACGACGCGTATCCCGATGGGGAGCGATCGATCCAGCTCCGCTCTCGCCGTCGAGGGCCGCGTGGACAATGGCCGGACGCCACTCAACCGGCAGGTCAAGGTGGTCTCGCCCGGCATGTTTCAGACATTGGGAACCTCCCTTGTCGCGGGGCGCGACTTCACCTGGACCGATCTCTACGACCTGCGCAACGTCGCCCTGGTTTCGGAGAACCTGGCGCGCGAGTTGTGGGGCTCGCCCGCAGCCGCGCTCGGCAAAAGAGTTCGTGAGTATTACGACGCCCAGTCACCCTTGCGGGAGATCGTTGGTGTGGCCGGCGACGTCCACGACGACGGGGCCGATCAACCGCCGCCTGCGACGATCTACTGGCCGGCGCAACCGCTGGACGCGCTGCAAAGCATGGCCGGCTATCAGTCCCGGCGAATCAGCCTTGCCGTTCGCAGCGAAAGCGCCGGGACGGGAAGCTTGCTCGCTGATATGCGTCAGGCGGTGCGGTCGGTCAACGCCAATCTGGCGCTCGCGCAGGTGCGCACGCTGGACGACGTGTACGACCAGTCGATGGCGCGAACGTCCTTCACGTTGGTGATGCTCGCCATCGCAGGTGGGATGGCGTTGCTGCTCGGCGTATCGGGTCTTTATGGTGTCATCGCTTACGCCGTGTCGCAGCGGCGCCGCGAAATCGGCATCCGGCTGGCTGTCGGGGCGCAGGCACGCGAGATCCAAGCGCTATTCGTCGGGCGAGGCCTGTGGCTGACAAGTGTGGGTATTGCCATCGGACTAGGCGGCGCACTGGGTTTCACGGCGGTGCTCCGATCGCTGCTGTTTGGCGTCAGCGCGCGTGATCCGATTACCTTTACCGCGATACCTGGGATGCTCACCGCCGTCGCCCTGCTGGCCAGCTATCTGCCGGCGCGCCGCGCGGCGGCGGTTGATCCGCTAGAGACGCTGAGAGCGGACTGACCGGGAAGCCTGCACACTTTGACAAAAGGGGCCGGGCTTGGTTTTGCACACTTTGACAAAAGGGGCCGGGCTTGATTTTTCTCAGGGCGTGCTCCGGGGCGGCCGGCGGACGGCCGCGCCTTCCTGATAGGGTTTTGCACACGTTGGCAAAAGGGGCCGGGCTTGATTTTTCTCAGGGCGTGCTCCGGGGCGGCCGGCGGACGGCCGCGCCTTCCTGATAGGCGTAGGCGAGCTTCAGCAGCGTCGGCTCGCTCCACTCAGGCCCGAGCAGCTCGAGGCCGACAGGCACGCCCAGCGGCGCCGATGCGGTTGGCTCGGAGAACCCACCCGGAAACGTCAGGGCCGGGAACCCCGTGCTGTTGGACAACACGCCGTTGCGCTCGACCTGATCCTCACCGAGCGGGACGACGAGCCTCCGCTGATGCGGATAGAGGATCGCCTCGAGCTTGCTCGTGGCGATGAGCGTCATCACGGCCTGCCGCA
>JBQTIE010000053.1:0-6414 GCA_052389315.1 Acidobacteriota bacterium | reverse complement strand
CCGCGGCCCATGCGGACGAGCGGCAGGACCGCGCGCAGGCGATCGGTCCAGACGTACATCATGCGGATCTCGGCCTGCGTGGGCCCGTGCGGCGTGTCGATCACTGGCGCAAACGCGATGCGCTCCTGCAGGATGAACTGACGCCGCTTGTCGGGCGGTATCGCGGCGAGCTGGTCGTCAGACGGGGCGAACACGATGCCGCCGCCCGCAAACGAGAAGAGGGGTTTCAGGAGCAGCCGCTCGCGAGCGTCGGGCAGCTCGGTGACTTCGTCCAGGAACCACGTGCGGGGCACGCTTGGATGCCGCAGCCACGGAATGGAGAACTTGCTCACGCGGAAATACCACGCGGGGTGACCGGTCCATTCGACGTCGAGGTCGTCGCGGTAATCGAAGGGCGGCGCCAGGCCCTTGCGGTCGAGCTCGTCTGGAATCACACGGTTGTAGACGCGTCGAATCCGGGTGAGGCGTCCGTCGCGCCGGTAGAGAAGCTGACGGCCCGCACGGACCACCTCCGACAGGTCGATCGCGCGCACGCCCCACAACTGCTCCGTAAGAGCGAAGTCGGGCCAGGTCTTCTGGCGCCGTGGGTCGATTTCCATGAGCACGACCTCTGACGGGTCGTGCGATCCGACGATGGCTGCACGCAGCAGATCGCGGTAGGTCTCGGCCGTCAGGCCCGACAGATACTCATCGAGCGAATCCGGCAACGAGCATGAGGACCGATACGCGTGGGCGAGCGCGGCCTGAAACCCATAGAGCGACGGAAAGGCCTGCAGCTCGACGAGCCGCGGCTCGACGGCGCCATCCGCACTCCGCACGAGGCCGAAGTCCACCTGCAGGAATGTCGGCCGGGGCTCCGCGGTGGTGTTGGCGAATCGCTCGGGGACGACGGCCGCAGCGGCGGCAGCCGCCGCACCCGTCATGGCTTGCCGGATCAGCTCCTCGCCTGCGACAGCCAGCGATTCGATCAAGGGGCGCGGGAAGAAACACGGCGTTTCAGCGATCGGAAACCCGACGGTGCCTCCCACGCGCTGGTGCAGATCGCCAAGCATCGCATCGTACTGGGCCTGGCGCCACGACCGATTGAACGCCTCTCGAAGAGCGGGAATCATCGTCCACCGATTACTTGTCCACAGATTATACAGATTACACAGATGGCGATGGCACCGATTGTATTGGCACAGAGGGCATGACGCGTTGGGCCAGGTGAGTGGGTGCGCGCGTTTTGCGCGGCGCGGCGCGAACGGTGATCAGCCTCTCGAAGCGTCCCGCACGACCAGCGGCGGGCACACCCACATTGACTCTCGCGAGGCGCAGACACTGCGATCGGCAGTCTGAGGCGAAGACTCGCGAGCCTTACAACGCCGAAACGACGGCAAACCCGGCCCACACGGCGAGCAGCCCGAGCCCGAGCTGGCTCACGACGTTGAGCGCGGCTTTGAGGTGGTGGCCGCTAGTGACGAGCGTGAGCGTGTCGAGCCCGAAGGCCGAGAAGGTCGTGAATCCGCCGAGGAGGCCGACGAGAATGAAGGCGCGCACCTCGAGAGGCGGATGCCATCGGGCGGTTGCGACGAGACCCGCGAACACGCCGGCGGCCAGGCAGCCGAGGGTGTTGACCATCAGCACGCCGACCGGAAACGGATCCGCGCCGTACCGTGCGTGCACCGTCGAGTTCATCGCGTGGCGCGCCAGAGCGCCCATTGCGCCTCCGCAGCCGATCGCCAGCCAGATCACATCAGCCCCATCCACAGATTACACAGATGACACAGATGACGTCGATGACACCGATGACACCGGATGACACCGGAGGGTTCGCGGCCGGCTTGGCGACCCGGAACCCGGAACTCGAAACAAGAAACGAAGCGCAAGAAACGAAGAGCAAGACTCAGGACTCAAGACCGAGAGCTCAAACCTCCACCAGGAATCGTCCGTCTCGCATGATCGGCTGCCCATCCACCCAGATGTCGAAGTGCGTGCCGACGACGTCGATGTGGGTGCGTGAGTACCAGTCGGCGCCGGTGTGGACGCCGTACGGATTGCCGAAGGCGATGTGCACGCCCGGGAACTTCTCGTCCTGCAGGATGTGCCCGATGAGATGGGTGAGCTCGATGTTGGTGCCGATCGCGAACTCGCCGACGCGGTCCGAGTTCTCGTCCGTGTGCGTGTAGGCCCAGAAGGCGTCGCGCAGTTCGCGGTTCTCGGAGTGGGCCTCCACGAGCCGATTGTTCGCGATGTGCACGGTCAGCGGCGACTGATCGAGCAGACCGAATCGCTCACACAGGTAGTCGCCCACGACACCGTCGATGACGAACACGCCGTTGACCTGGCCGGGGGTCGTGAAGATCTCTCCGCCCGGCAGGTTGCCCCACTTGTCGGGGCTGATGAGGCCGCTCGTCTTGACCCACCGGTATGCCGGGTTGAGCGAGGCGCGAATGTCGGTGCCCGCCGGGGTGGTCGCGTGGATCTCTTTGGCCTCCCGGACGAGGGCCATCACGTGAGCGCTCAAACGGTCAACCTTGTGGAAGTCCGCGCGCATGCCCTCGCGCATGATCTGGCGGTTGATGTTGACCATGTGGGCATGCCGCATCCGCCGTCGATTGACGATGTCGGTCATCTCCATCCGCGACCCGAGCTCGTTGGACTGGGCGCGGGCGGCAAAGATGCTGACCTGACTGCGCTCCATGTCGGCGGCGATGACCGGTGGGAGACCGCGGAGCGGCCGGGCGGCGACCTCCTCGAGCACGAACGGCGAGCAGGACGCGCCGACCTGATCGATCTCGTGCACGAGGCTGGCGGCGATGTCTTCGCAGGCACGATCCGTGATCAGCGTCACGCGCTCCGCCGGCTGGACGTCGAGGCACACCCGCACGGCGGCACGGGCGCCTGGCAACAGTTCGGGGTCCACAGGCTTGGCGATCACGGGCATGCTCCGCAGTCTATCAGCCTGACGCCGTCACGTCGGGTCCGGCGTCGCCGGGCGGCTGGCTCACAAACCGGCCTGCGTCTCCTCGACCATGTACTGGACAACCTTGAGGAGATCGTTCGACTCGGCGAAGACGGCGAGCTGGCGGTCGGCCCCGGTGCCGCCGTCGAGAATCGTCTGCACGTACTCCACATCCTTCCGGCACCCGAGCTCATCGAGCATGTCATCCACGAAGTCGAGGTATTCGAGGATGAGCTCGCGCTCCGGCACCTCTTTTTCGCGCCCGAAGTCGATCAGCATGCCGTCGATGCCGTAGCGGGAAGCCCGCCACTTGTTCTCCATGAGCAGCGCGCGGCCGTAGATGCGAAACCCCTGGTTGCGGGAATGCAGCTTGTAGAGCTTGGCGAGCGTGGCCTGGATGAGCGCGGCGATGGCGAGCGTCTCGTCCACACGCATCGGCAGGTCGCAGATGCGCACTTCGAGCGTCGAGAAGAACGGATGGGGCCGCACGTCCCACCAGATGCGCTTGGCGTTGTCGATGCAGTTGGTGCGGATCAGGAGCTTCACCAGCTGATCGAAGTCGGCGTAGCTGGTGAAGGTGTCGGGGATGTTCGTCCGCGGAAACTTGTCGAACACCTTGCAGCGATAGGACTTGAGCCCGGTGTTCATCCCGAGCCAGAACGGGGAGTTGGTGGAGATCGCGAGCAGATGCGGCAGGAAATACCGCAGCTGGTTCATCAGGTGGATGCTCGTTTCGCGATCCTCGATGCCGATATGCACGTGCAGGCCGAAGATGAGGTTCGAGCGCGCCACCGTCTGCATATCCTCGACCACCTGCAGATAGCGCTCATCGGGATAGATGTCCTGCGACCGCCAGTCCGCGAACGGATGCGTGGCGGCGGCGGCGAGCAGAAGGCCATGTTCCCGTGCGAGGCGTATGGTGTGCCGGCGCAGGTCCACGACCTCGGCACGGGCCTCGTCGATCGTGCGGCAGATGCCGGTGCCGACTTCGATGACCGACTGGTGCATCTCGGCCTTGACCCGCTCCTTGAGCTGAATCTTGCCCTGCGCGATGAGCTCGGTGTTGATGTGCGATCGGAGATCGAACGTCTCCGGGTCGATGGTCTGGTATTCCTCTTCGATGCCGAGCGTGAACGAGGGGCGCATCAGGCAGGAACGTGCGGAATGACCACTCCGCCAGCCATGGCGCAGCCGAGGTGACCGGCTCGCACACGCGGGGCGGACTGGGCGTGAGTGGCGCTCACGTGGCGCCCCCAAGGAACCGGTCCCAGCGATAGGCGACGGGCTCCCGAGGCTCGAGAGCCTTGCGCACGGCCAGCTCGGCGACGCGGTTGACGATCCAGTCGAAGTTGGCCTGGCCCACGGAGTGCAGGTCCGCGTCCGGCGCGGGGTTCATGAAGTCGATGGCGTACGGTGTGCCGTCCTCGACGGCGAACTCCACCGTGTTGAGGTCGTAGCCGAGCGCGCGGCAGAGGAGGCGGGCATCGTGCTCCACGCGGGCCAGCAACGCCTGGTCGTACGGAGGCGGGTCTTTCACGTAGCGTTCGTGAAACGGCACACGCGGGTCGTACGGCATGATGTGCACGTCCTGCTGGCCCACCACGTAGCAGCGGAAGTACTCCCGGAAGTTCACGGCGGCCTGCAAGGTCATGCAGAGCGTGCGCGTCTGGTCGTAGGCGGAGAAGAACTCGTCCGGGCTCGTCACCTGGTGGACGTCGCGCCAGCCCCCGCCGTCGAACGGCTTGAGGAAGGCCGGAAACCCCACGTAGTCGAACACCGTGGGCCAGTCGAGGGGGTACTGCAGGTTCCGCATCGACCGATCGGTGGTCCCCGGCGGATGTTCCTTGTGCGGAAGAATCACCGTGCGCGGAATCGCGACGCCGAGCTTGGTGGCCAGCGAGTAGTTGAAGAACTTGTCGTCGGCGCTCCACCAGAAGGGGTTGTTGATGATGTAGGCGCCGCCGAGGGCCGCGTTCTTGAGAAAGGCGCGATAGTACGGGATGTCGTGCGAGATACGGTCCACGATCACCGCATAGCGACATGGTTCGGCCATGGAGACGGCGCCGAGTTGGACGAACTCGGCCGACACTTCCGGCATCCCGAACCCGTTGATGCACTCGACCAGCGCACCAGGGAACGTATTCTCCATACCGAACAGAACGCCGATCTGCTTCATGCGTTGACCCGTCGCGCGACGTGCGAAGTATGCATCAGCTTATACCGGAGCCGCATCCCGGCTCCGGTCGCCCCTGAGCACGCCGTCGGACGAACCTGACGCCCCTGGTCGCCCGAGCACGACCTACGGAAGATACGCCGCCGCCATCGGCTGCCAGTCCGGCCAGTCGTGCTTGGATCCGTGTCCCCAGACGTGCAGGCTGTGCGGGATGCCCCGGTGGTGCAGCAGCGCGGAGAACGATTCGTTGGCGGCACGGCAGATGTCGTGCTCTCCGGTGACGACGACCCACTTGTTCCGGCGATAGGGGTCGAGATAAAAGGGGTCCGACAGGTTGGCGAGAAAGGCGGAGGGATTGAGGAAGTAGCAATCCTCGTCGTGATACCCGTCGAGGAACTGCGATACGTCGAACGCCCCGCTCATCGTCACGCACCAGGTGAAGGTATACGGCTGCCGCAGCGCGAGCACCATGGCGTGGTAGGCGCCGAAGCTGCAGCCGGTGAGGCCGATGGCCGGGTGCGGATTCAGGTGGTGGATCAGGGGGACGAGGTCGTTGAGCAGGTAGTCCTCGTACTGGAGATGACGGCGCACGCGGTCGCGGGGATGGAGGTGCCGGTTGTACCAGCTCTCCGTGTCCACCGAGGACACGCAGTAGAGCTGCAGCGCGCCGTGCTCGAGTTTGCCGCTGACCGCGGCCACCATGCCGCGGTCCTCGTACTCGAAGAACGCGCCCATCGAGGAGGGGAACACGATCATGGGGGGACCCGCGTGTCCGAAGATGAGGAGGTCCATGTCGCGGTGGAGCGATCGCGAGAACCAGCGATGGTGCGTGCGATGCATGACAGGAATGGGGACGGTTGTCTGACAACCCCGTTGACGGTTCCGATTGTCGATCCGCGAACCCTATACTGACAGAACGTGCCTGTTCCTGCACTCTCGCTGCGCGCGCATCCTGCATTCCGATCGCAGTTTCTGCCAGACGACCGCGACGTGACGGTGTTTCTCCCGCCCGGCTACGACGACGCCGGAGCGACGCGCTATCCCGTGCTCTACCTGCACGACGGGCAGAACCTCTTCGACCCGGAGACGGCCTTCAAGAAAGGCGAGCACTGGCGCATCGGCGAGACCGCGACGGCCCTGATCGACGCCGGCCGCATCGAGCCGCTCATCATCGTCGGCATCGCGAACACGGGACCGAGACGGATCGAGGAGTACGCCCCGACGTACGATCGCCGGCGCGGCGGCGGCGAGGCCCACGCCTACGGCCGGCTGATCGTCGAAGAGCTGAAGCCGTTTA
>JBQTIE010000052.1:0-4100 GCA_052389315.1 Acidobacteriota bacterium | reverse complement strand
TCGAGGTATAGAGCGGAGCCGGTGGAATCTGCGTGTCTTGAATCGTAAACAACGATGAACACGCGGGGATTGTGTCGTACGTTCTTCGAGTGTTCCGCGTCGCGTCGGGACGTCCAATAGAGGGATTTCCCGTTCCGCGCGAAAAAAACGGGAGTGTTCCATGGATGGCACTGGTCCGAGACCGTGGCGATCGTCGCGTGTTGAACGGTCTGGAGTAGTTTCGACACGGCCCGCAGCAGGTTCTCATCGCTGGACATCCTTTGTGCACCGTTCCCTCCTACCGGCGCCATGCACCGCCGCCCCGGCGCCCCAGAGGACCTCGGAGGCCTCTCGGACGTTTCCTCACGACTCTAGACAATATGGAATGACCGGCTCTCCATCGTAACGTTGTCGTGCCTTGCAGCACTCAACACGGTGGTCAGAGCCACCAGATCGCGGGTTAGCGCCCGAGGGCGCCAGAGCCGCATCGAAGGGAGCCGGTCATGAAACAGGTTACTACGTACGTCGGAATCGATGCCCACAAGAAGGACCTCTTCGTCGCGATGCTGAGCGGCCCGCAGACGACGCCCGTGACATGGCAGCTGGCCAATGAGCCCAATGCGGTCCGTCGTCTGGTGAGAAAGCTCGAACGTGAGGCGCCGGGGCAGGTGCACGTGTTCTACGAAGCCGGCCCGTGTGGGTATGCCCTGCAACGGCAGATGACGACTCCGCGCGTCACCTGCGACGTCATCGCGCCGGCGTTGATTCCGCGGAAACCCGGTGACCGGGTGAAGACGAATCGCCGCGATGCACGCAAGCTGGCGGAGCTCGGGCGGGCGGGGTTGCTGACGGCGGTGCAGCCGCCCACGCCCGAAGACGAGGCGGTCCGCGACTTGGCGCGCGCGCGGGATGATGCGCGCGAAGATCTGCAACGGTGTCGGCACCGATTGGGCAAGTTGCTGCTGCGGCGCGGCTTGCATTTTTCGGGACGCAACTGGACGCGCGGACACCGGCAGTGGATCGCGAGTCTGACCTGGGTGCACGCCGCCGAGCGCGCCGTCGCCGACGACTATGTGTTGGCGATCGACCAGACCGAGGCGCGCCTCGTGGAGTTGGACGCGCGACTGGCCGAGGTGGCAGAGACGGATCCGTATCGGGAGCCAGTCGGATGGTTGCGCTGTTTTCGGGGCATCGATACGTTGACCGCGATGTTGATCCTCGCGGAACTGCATGACTTCCGACGGTTCCCGTCGGCGCCGGCGTTGATGGCGTATCTCGGGCTGGTGCCGGGCGAAGATTCGAGCGGGGAGAAGCATCGGCGTGGTCGCATCACGCGCACCGGGAATGCGTTGGTCCGACGGCTGTTGGTGGAAACGGCCTGGCATTATCAACATCGCCCGAGTGTCGGTGTCGCCCTGACGCGCCGGCGCAAGGGACAGCCAGGGCGCGTGATTGCGATAGCGGACAAAGCGCAACAGCGGTTGTGCCGACGCTTCCGCAAACTGACGGCGGAACACAAACCGGCGCCGAAGGTCGCGGTGGCGATCGCGCGCGAGCTGGCGGGCTTTCTGTGGGCGGCGTTGCAGCCGGCGCCGGCGACCGCGAAGTAACGGCACTGAGCGAAGCGGTTGAAGGAAGATGATGCGGACCGGTGACGGACCGCGCAGACGGCGGATGATCCGAGGCACGATTGCGAGGATCGGCGAGCTAGCACTGCGATACGGACATCTGTCCCAACTCGCGACTCTAGACTGCACGTCCTCCCGACGAAGCACTGTCATGTGTGCTCTGCTGCGAGCGATCGCGGTAACCACCGTATATCAGCGTGACTCGTCGTCGAAGCGCCCTCGAGCATCCGTCGTCTTCGCGGCCCGGCCACCGACGCGTCGGAGTACCACGTGGCGGGCACGGCGTCCAGGGCTTCGCGCCCAGTGGGCGGCACCTTCGGTGCCCCTGGACCCCGCGCCCGCCACGTGGTCGGATGCACTTATGTGAGCAAGCTGGCGCTTGCTCGGCAACTGCCAAGCCACCATTGAAAGATTGGGGGCTTGACAAGAGGTCATTCCATATCAGCTAGCCTAGTCTAGGTGGCCAGCGCGAGGTTCTTCTTCTGCGCTCGTGTGTACGCCGTGTAGGCGGAAATGAGGTGGAAGGGCCAGCCGAACAGCCCCGCCGTGCCAATCCAGAAGCCCGGCGTGATGATGAGCCAGAAGAGGCCGCGCAGAAAGTCGCCGTTGTAGTTCTGGCCGACGCCAGGGATCAGCAGGCTGAGCACGGCGGCGTTCCCAGGCTTGTAGTGGTGCATAGTGAGCCCGTTATGCAGATCCAAAGCCAATACTGTCATCGTTGCTGATCCGCATAACGGGCTCGGCGCGCGGAGCGCCCCAAGCCAGCAACGAAAACAAGTTGAGGGCGACTTGCCGAAATACACGGGCAGCGCCCTCAACTAGTTATACGGAGCGGCGGCGCGCGAGTTCGAAGGCAAGCCCGCCAAGCATGACGAAGATCACCGTGCCGACCATCGCCAGCGGCGTCCGCCCGGTGCCGCCGAAGTACACGGCGACGGCCATCGCGGCGACCGCCAGCCAGGCGCAGCTCATGACCAGCGCGCGCGAAGGCTTCGCAGACATCACCTCAATTGTACGCGCTCCGACACACGCACAAGACAATCCTTACGCGTCAGCCCGCGAGGCGATCGGCGAGCAGCGCGACGGCAAGCGCGTAGGAGTGCGCGCAGTTGTACTCGAGGAGCGCTTCGTAATTGCCGTAGACGAGAAACGCGCGCTCTCCGGTGTGGATGAGCGACGCGTCGAGCTCCGCCTTCGGCAGCGCGCCGCCGGACGTTGTCCGCAGGCCGAGGGTCTGCCACTTGGCCAGCGGCGCCCTGACGGTCATCTCTCGCTCAGCACGGCACCCTTCGGTCCGCAAGGCCACCTCGTTCTGCAGGGCATCCTTGCCGCCGGCCGGCAGCTTGACCTCACGCCCCCACGTCGTGTCCGGCGTCCAGCCGTGTTCCTGCAGGTAGTTCGCGATGGATGCGAACACGTCGTGCTCGGATCGCCAGATATCGCGGTCGCCGTCGCCATCGAAGTCCTCGGCCCACTTCAGATAGCTCGAGGGCATGAACTGCGGCTGCCCCATCGCGCCCGCCCACGACCCACGAAGCTGCTCGAGGCCGATGAGACCGCGGTCAACGATCGCGAGCGCGTCCATCAGCTCGCCGCGAAAGAACGCGCCGCGCCGGCCCTCCCACGCCAGCGTCGCGAGCGCCTGAATGGTTGGGCGCACGCCGCTGAAGCGGCCGAAGTTCGACTCGAGCCCCCACACGGCGACGACCACGCGCGCCGGCACGCCGTACGCCTTGCTCACGCGTTCGAGGAGCGCACGGTGCTTCTGCGTCATCTCACGGCCGGTCCGCACCACCGAGCGGGTGAGCCGCCGCGCCACGTACTGATCGACCGTCAGCACCACCTCTGCCTGCGTCTGATCGCGCTCGATCACCGTGGGGCTCGGCTCGAGGCTGCCGAGCGCGCGGTCCACCGTCGCCTGCGACACCCCGCGCAGCAGCGCTTCCTGCCGCAGGCTGTCGACGAACGTCGCAAAGTCCACACGCTCGGGCGGCTGGACGAAGGGAATTTGGAGCGTGCCGATTGAGAGCGTGCTCAGGAGTGCGAACGCGACGCTGACCCGACGCATCCCGCTATTATCACGCCGCGCTGCTCGGCAGTACGGAGTGGCGGGACTAGTCCCGCCGCAAAACAAGCGCGTTGCAACAGTACCTAGCTGACTAACCGGCGGGACCAAAGTCCCGCCACTACCTCCGCGGGCTGAAGCAGTGCGTAGTGCCGTCAGCCCCGCCAACGAGGCGAGCCAGTCGTCCTAGCGATAGTCGTCGCGCGTTGGCGAAAAGACGTCGAGCACGCGGCAGGCCGTCACGGCGCGGCCGCTGTGTCGCACGTCGGGCGGAATGACGAAGATCATTCCGGGCGTGAGTCGGTGCATCTCGCCGCCCACGACCAGCTCGAGCACGCCGTCCAGCATGTTGACGGTCTGCTCGTGCGGGTGCTGGTGGTCGGGGAACGTGACGCCTTCGTCGATCTCAACCCACGACTGCGACGTCC